>CAZHIK010000182.1:8039-11895 GCA_964532635.1 uncultured Enterobacterales bacterium | reverse complement strand
GGTCGCGACACGGTGCGAGATCGCCTCGAATGTCTCGGCTGGGGTTCTGGCCTACGACGCCGGAACCAGCGCCTCCGTCACGGACTCGGTCGTTCGAGAGACCCGTTGCAACACCGACGGACGGGCAGGCTACGGCGCCTCGGTGCACAGCGGCGCCAGGCTCCATACCGAGGGCTGCGGGCTCGTACAGAACACGTCCATCGGTGTCTGGGTCCAGGGCTCGGGGACCCGTGCCGAGCTGTTGCACACCGACATCCGCGAGACGCTGGGCAGTGGGTCCGAACGGTACGGAATCGGCTTGGCGGTCGAACACGGCGCCTCGGCTCGGGTCGAGGACAGCTTCATCGCCGACAGCAAGATGCTGGGTGTCCTGGTGAACCATGCGGGTACGGAAGTCACCATGCAAGACAGCGTAGTCTCCGGCACGCGGTCCAACTTCGCCGGGGAGTACGGGTACGGCATCGAGGTCTGGCGCGGCGCCATGCTCGAGATCGAGGGCTGCGAGATCCGCGAAAACAGGGGCAACGGAGTCGTGGCCGCGGGCTCCGGCACACAGGTGGCGGTCCGTGACTCGACCATCGGCCGAACGGGAACCCAAGGCGGAGAACAGGGCATGGCGGCGATCGCCCTGAGCGCCCAGAAGGGTGCCAGCGTGATCGCATCTGGAATCCTGGTTTCGGACAACGAAGGCCCGGGGCTGTACGTGTCCGGGGGCGACACCCGCCTTCACTGTATGGGGTGCCGGGTTCGAGACAATCGTTTCGCTGGCGCGGCAGCGGTCTCTGGCGGCTCCATCGAGCTGGAAGGCTGCGAGATCTCCGACACCCTCGAGAGCGTCGATCTGGGGGGTGGAGTCGGGGTCTACTCGAGGGAGAGTGTGGGCTATCCGCCATCCACAGTGATCGTCAGGGACAGTGTCATCACCGGCAACCTGTCGGCCGGTGCGTGGTTTTGGGGTGAGGGGAGCTACCTGCTGGAAGGCAACGAAATCTCCGGCACCTCCGCCCTCTCCCACGGAGAGGCCAGCCGCTGTGGCGATGGGGTGTACGCCACCGGGATCGAAGCCTGGACCGGGGACGCCGGGTTGCGGCTGTCGGACAACACCATCGCGGACAACCAGGGTGGCGGGCTGTTCCTGGATGATGCCCTCGCTCAGCTGTCGGGTAACCACTGGAGTGGGAACGCCACCGATCTGTGGCTCCAAGGGGAAGCCTGCCTCGAGCCAGGCGACGACTTCGATGACGCGCCCACCAGCGAGATCTGCCCCGACTGGGATCGTCCGTCGTGCCAGCTCCATTTCTCGTTGAACATGAAAGCCACGGAGCTGGATGAACCCGACTCGGAACCCTCCATACCGTCAGCGCCGGCTCGGGCGCCCGATCGCCTCGGGCGGGTCTCCCCCATTTTCGCCTTGTAGCACCGCGCGCGTCGTTGCCCCTGGTGGGGGCGGACGACGGTATTCCAGTTCCTGGATGCCCAGGTTCACCCGGTAGAGAAAGTCGCAGGTCGGCTGGTCCCACTGGGGGCAGATCTCGCGGTCCGGGGCCTCCGACCAGCTGGAAAGGGGATCGAGGCAGCTGTCTCCCTGCACCAGCAGATCCGGCTCGTTGCCGGTCCAGACGTTGCCGTCCAGCATCGCCGTGGCGTCGTCCAGGAACAAGCCGGCGCCTCCATTGGACACGAGGGTGTTTTCCGAGAGCAGAAGCCCGGACCCGCCGTCCCAGGCCGCGACTCCCGTGGCGAATACGCCGTCACCGCAGCGCATCCCGATCCCATGGTTCAGCCCTTCGCTGCCAGACAGTGTGTTGCCTGTGAGCCGATAGCTTCCCTCACCCACCAGGTGGATGCCGGCGACCTGGTTGTCCATGATGCTGCAGTCGCTCACGATCAGGCATGGACTGTCCCAGTCCACCTGTTGGGCCGCGAAGATGCCCACCCCTCCACCGATGTCGACGGCCTCCATGGTGCCCGAGATCTGGGTGGAGTCGAGCCGCAACGAGCCACCATCGACTACCACCGCGCCCGCGAAGTGATTGTCGATCAGGCTCCCCCCTGTGTGGATGAGTCGACCCGACTCCGTCACCACGACTCCCGGGCCTTCGTTTCGCCGTGCCATCAGTCCAGAGGCTGTGACGACAGCATCGGCCTGAACGATCAGCCCAATCGCCACGGCTCCCTGCTCACCGAACTGCGGTGCGGTCTCCGCGATGGTTGTGTCCAGTATCGAAGCGTGGGTACCCGCTGTGGCGGCGATGACGCCGGCCCCGTTGCTGCCCTCGACCAAGCATCCGTCCATGGTGAGCATCCCCCCATCCATGATCGCGACGCCAAAGCCGTTCCTGCCGTCATCGAGGGGCCGGGTGTCGCGGATGGTGGAGTCCGACAGCGAGACCTCGGTTCCGAAGTCGGCGACCAGGACACCCATCTCCGTGTTGTTGTCCACGAGGCACCCTTCCATCACCAGCGACGCACCCATGCAAGCGGCGAGGCCGCAGCCTCCTCCTCCGCCTTCTCCAGCGGGCAGGTTGTCTCGTACTGTGGAGTCGAAGATCGCGACCTCGCTACCCGGTTCGAAGGCCAGCAGGCCCGACCAGTGGTTCGCCTCGATCAGGCATCCGCGGGAGACGACCTTCGCACCCCCACCGACGACGATGCCACAGCCTTCGGCGCCGTCGTCGCTCAGGAGGGTGCCGCGGACGATGGTGTCGGAGAGCAGCAGCTTGGTGCCCGCGTCACCGACCATGATCCCCTGGGCCGTGTTGCCGTCTACCAGGCAGCCTTCCATCGAGAGTAGGGCGCCGTCGTACGCCTGCACCCCGTAGCCCCCTTCCCCCTCCCCGTTGGGCCGGGTGTCCAGGACGGTGGTGCGCGCCAGCGCCACCGCGCTACCCGCATCCACCGCCAGGATCCCAACAGCGGTGTTGCGGTCAAGCAGGCAGTCCGCGGCCTCGAGAGAGGCTCCCTCGCTGACGATGAGGCCGTAGCCGCCCACCTCGCCTCCGGTAGACGCGGTGTCGGTGATGCTCGTGTGGGTGAGCGTGACCTCGCTGCCTCTCTCGTCGGCCTTGAGCCCCGCCCCCCGGTTGCCCTGCAGCAGACAGCCTTCCGCCGTGAGGGTGGCGCCCTCGTTCACCTCGACGCCGTATCCCAGCGCCCCTCGCCCATTCGGCCGGGTATCCCGGATCGCGGTGTCAACGACGGCGGCGTCGGCTCCGGCCTCGATGACCATCAAGCCGACGCTCGTGTTGCGGTCCAGCAGGCAGCCTTCGGAAACGAGGCGGGCTCCTTGGTAGACCTGCACTCCGTAGCCGTACTCTCCGCTCTCGTTCGGCCGTGTGCTCCGGATCGCGCTGTCCCGAATTGTGAGCTGCGCGCCGGAGTAGTAGACCCCGGCTCCCAGCTCCGTGTTGCCGTCCAGCTCGCTTCTCACCAGCTCGACGCTCACCGAAGCCGATCCGGTTCGGTAGACCTGGAGCCCGTAGCTGCTGCTCTCCACCACCCCCAGGTCCTCGAGCCGGACGGTCCCCGAGCCAGCGAGCACGCCGACCCCGGGGGACCCGAGTACCTGCAAGCCTGACAGGGAGACCTCACCGTAGCCGACGGCGATCTCGACGGCGGGCGAGCTGTCGTCTGCTCCGCTCGAATGTAGGCTCACCAGCTCGCGGCATCGTCCCTGCAGCCGTACACCACTGTGGTCTGCGGTCAGTCGGAGCTGCTCCTGGTAGCTCCCCGCGGCTGCGGCCACCTGCCCGCCACCGCGGCTGCCAGCCAAGTCCAGGCCCGCCAGGATCTCCCGCAGCGGTGCTCCTTCGCTTCCGTCCCCCCCTTCGGGAGCCGAGGCATCCACGAACACGGT
>CAZHIK010000182.1:2895-8029 GCA_964532635.1 uncultured Enterobacterales bacterium | reverse complement strand
CCAACGCCGCAGGCCTCGGGGACGCAGCGGTTCCCATCGGCCAGCTGACCTGGGTCGCAGGAGGGTGTGTCGGTGCTGTCCTCGGAAGCAGAAGAGCCGCGCGAACAGGACGCGAGCGTGCCGACCAGGCAGGTCAGGAGGGCGAGGTAGAGGTGCGGACAGGGCATCGAAGCGGGCTTCCTTCGTTCATCATTTCATAGTTCATCCTCTCGTGGCGTTGGGGTGGAGGGGGAGCGGGCAGCGCCCAGCGCAGATAAGCTCGCCCCGAATCCTCATCTCGAGTCCGTGTTGAGCACGCCCACTCCCCTCGAGCGCTACGCACCCAGGCCCAAGCAGCTGCTGGCTCTGCTGCTCTGCAACGCGCTGCAGCTGTTCCACGCCCTGCTGGTGGTGGGCCTGGTGGCGCTTCCATGGGGGCCGCTGGGGTGTCGCATCGCAGCGGCGCTGCTGGCCCTCTACCTGCTCCCGCCGCTGCTGGTGCGGCTCGCCCTGGCGGTCTCCCCGCTGCGCGCGGGGCGCCTGGGCATGGACGATCCCGCCTACATGACCTGGTGGCTCACCATCAACCTGCAGATGGTCTTCAACCGAATTCCCTGGCTCGAGGAGCTGCTGCGCCTGGTGCCGGCCCTGTACAGCGCTTGGCTGCGTCTGTACGGCTCCCGCATCGGCAAGCACACCTACTGGGCCGCGGGCACGCGCATCCTGGATCGTTCCTTCCTCGACATCGGCGACGGAGTGATCCTGGGGGCTGGCACCATCATCGCGCCTCACCTGGTGGTGCGGAACGACGACGGCGTGATGCAGCTGGCCCTGGGCCGGGTGCGCATCGGTGACGGTGCCGTGATCGGCGGCTTCTCGGCCCTGGCTGCCGGCACCATCATCCCCCCTGGGGAGTGCACCCGGGCCTACCTGCTGTCCCCTCCTTTCACCACCTGGAAGGACGGCAGGCGGGTGGACCGGGACAACTTGGCCTCGGCCGCTGGCGCTGGGGGTGAGGAGTGAGCACCCATCGCGCCTGGGAGCTGCCCTGGGACATGCAGAGCGTGCCCCACGCGGTCATCGACGTGATCCGCGGCTGCAACATCACCTGCCGTACCTGCTGCAACGATCCCGTCACCGAGACCAAGAGCGTCGCCGCCATCGAGGCCGAGCTGGACGAGCTGCTCCGGCTGCGGAAGCTCAGCTCCATCGCCCTGATGGGCGGCGAGGTGCTGATGCATCCGGATGTGTTGGACATCGTGCGCCTGGTCAAGGAACGGGGCCTGCACGTGGAGGTCTGCACCAACGGGGTGCTGCTGGACGAGGCCACGGCCGCCGCGCTGGTCCAGGCCGGGGCCGACGTGGTCTACCTGCACATCGAGCAGGGCCAGGGCCGTCCCGATCTGGCGGCCGACGCCGGCCCTGACGAGGTGGCCGCCCTGCGAGCCGAGAAGTCGGCCCTCTCGGCGGCCGCCGGCCTCGATGTGGGCCTGAGCATGACCGTCTTCTCCGAGCGCTCCCCGGAGCTGCTCGCCATCGTGCGCTTCGCGCTGCGGGATCCCCACGTCAACTGGCTGCTGGTCACCCTGTACCGCGACGTGCAGGGCCTCGAGCGAGTGGACGGCGACCTGTACGAAGGCATGCGCGGCAGCTCGCGGATCGAGATCGAGCGCTACCGTTCCCGCTACCTGGACAACGCCCGCATCGCCGCGTTCCTCGACGAGGAGCTGGGCCTGGTGCCCTTCGGCAAGCTGGGCTCCCAGCGCGACAGCGACGATCCGCGTTGGCTGTCCTACATGGTGGCCACCAGTGAACAGGGCGGGGCGTTGGTCCACCACGCCCTGGGGCCCTCCCTGTTCGAGCGAGGCGTCCTGTGGCTGCTGTGGCGGCTGCAGGGCCGCTACCCCATGTATCAGGCCCAGGGAGCCTTCCAGCTGCGGATGCAGCTGCTGCTCAACGCCCTGCTGGGGGGGCGGCTGGCGGCCAACCTGGGCTTCCTGCTGCGCACGCTCTTTTCGCCACGCCTGCGCGCCAAGAGGCTGCTGTTCCAGAACCCCGCGGCCCTCGAGCCCGACGGCACCGTGGTGCACTGTCGCTGCTGCCCCGACGCTGTGTTGAAGGACGGCCGGCTGATCCCGGTGTGTATCATGGACCGTATCAACCCACCCAGCGAGGCTCCGTCCGCCTGATCACCCGCCAGGCACCCTCGTTCAGGTTGTTCCGCGTGATGGGGGCGATGCAGGCGAGCTCGTCTCCCTTGGACCAGCCGGGGTTGGCGTCCAGGAAGAAGCGCACGTGGGGGTCGCGCTCCCGCCTGGCGTGCATGGCCGCGGCATCATCCCGCAGGTGTTCCTTGCAGCCCCCCGCGCGCACCACGCCGGCCCTGGGATCCCAGGCCTCGCCGAACTTGTGATGCGCTACCAGCGCCAGCAGCGGCGCCAGCTCGGCGTCCTCGCCCGGGGTGCGGTCGGGGCCGGGCCAGTAGGAGCGGAAGTAGACGGGCAGGAAGCGGTAGGTGCGGAAGCCCTTGGAGATGAGGAACCAGTACAGGCCCTGCTCGCCGTAGCGCTCCACCAGGTGGAGCATCAGGTGCCCAAAAGCCCCGGCCAGGCCGGGCTGGCGGCGGTGCTCCCGGGCCACCACCGTGTCGCCGCTGAACAGGAAGCGGCGGGGGGCGTCGCCGTCACCAAGGGTGATGAGCATCTGGGTGGAGAAGCCGACGATGGCTCCGCTGTCGTCGCGCAGCTGGATCACCCAGTGCTTCTCGGCGAGGTCCGTTCGAAAGCCGGTCTCCGACACCTTGGCGAAGCTGCGCCGGTGCAGCGCCAGCATCCGCTGCAGATCTCCCTCGGGCACCCGCGGGCGTGCGACGATGTCCACCGTGACCATGCGCTGTGACTCCCTGATCAGAGCGAGGCGAGCTCCAGGTGCAGGGGTAGCCCGCCCTCGATGATGGCGCGACAGCAGGGCAGGGCCTCGTCCCAGCCTGCCAGGTAGACCAGGCTGTCGTAGCCTACGCCCTTGATGTCGGTAGGCCGAAGGGGATCGTCTTGTGTGAAGCCCATCAGCAGGCAGTCAGCGCCTGCTTCCTCGAGGCGCTCGCCGGCGGCTGCCAGGATGGCGCGGAGGATCTCCGGTTCGTCCCGACAGGCGCAAGCGAAGGCCAGGTAGACCACCCGCAGCTCTTCGCCCGCCCCGGGCAGGCGCAGGCCGCTGGTCAGGCGCACCAGTGGTCGGAGCAGGGGCAGGCTCGCCCGCAGCGCGGGGGCGTAGCCGGTGATGTGCAGCTGCTTGAAGGCGCTCTGGTCCCACAGGGCCGCCATCCCCACGGGCTCTCCGCTGGCATCCCGAGCCACCAGGAAGTCGTCGATGCCGAGCCCTCTCAGGTAGGGGGAGCCGAAGTCTTCGGCGCGCAGGCGGGGGAAGAGCTGACGGCGTGAGCCCCAGCGCTCCATCAGCTCGAGCAGGCGCTCCTGCCCCAGCGTCTCGCCGCCAGCCACCACGAGCCCCTCGGGTCCGCGCAGCTTGCGGGCCAGCCAGCGGGGAGCCGCCGCCCGGATGCACAGCCGCCCGGCGGGCAGGTAGTGGGGCAGGCCCGCTCGACCCCCCACCAGCACTTGCTGGGCGTAGTGGTTGTCCTTGGTGATGGTGGTGACGTAGAAGGCGCAGCGGCCGTCGGCGTGCAGCTCGCGGAGCTTGCGGAAGCCTCGGGCCAGGCCCAGCCCACCGCGCACGCTCGGCGCCACCCGAAGCCCGCCCAGGTAGCCCAAGGCTTCGGGCTCACCATCGATCCACGCGGGCTTGACCGCGCGGGTGCCCATGCCGTGCACGCCACCGTCGCGGTCCAGGTACACGAAGGCCTGGGTGAAGGGGCCCTCCACGCCGAGGCCGTGGAAGAAGTCGGGCTCGCGACCGTAGGCCATGCGGATCCAGCCCGGCATGGCATCCTGGGCCACCAGGGCCCGCAGCACGGGCTCGTGTTGCGGCTCCGCGAGGGCGACCCTCACTCGGGGAACCCGAAGGGCAGCCCCTGGCGGATCATCACCTGACGCTCGCTGTGGAAGTTGTAGACCAGGAACAGCGCTGCCTTCAGCGGGCTGTTGCTGTTGGCGCGCCAGTCCAGCGCGCGGCGAACGATGGAGCCCGTGCGGTAGAAGCGCCGGCGGTAGCGGGTGCAGAGGTCGGTGAGCTCGCTGGGTGACATCCTCGCCGGTCGGAAGACCACCTCCCCGAAGCCCAGCTCATCCGACAACCACCAGGGATCCACCAGCAGTCGGTCCTGCTGCTTCAACCGTTCGTACAGCGGGGTGCCCGGGAAGGGCACCAGGTGGTTGAAGGCGGTGAAGAAGAAGCGCTGGCGCTCGGCGAACTCGAGGGTGCGCTGGAATGTGGCCTCGGTGTCGTGGTCGTAGCCGAACACGAAGGTGGCGTAGACCGACATGCCGTGGCGCCGGAACGAGCTGATGGCGCGCTCGTACTCGCGCGCCTGGGTGTTCACGCTCTTGCCCATCTCCTTCAGGTTCGCGGGCTCGAGGGACTCGAAGCCGATCAGCACCCCCTCGCAGCCGCTGCGGCGCATCAGGGCCAGCAGCTCGGGGTCCTTGGCCACGTGCAGGGAGCACTGTCCGATCCACTGGCGACCAAACGGCACCATGGCCTCGCACAGGGCCCGCAGCCGCGCCGGATCGACGCCGATGTTGTCGTCCACGAAGAAGATCACGCCGTCGAGCTGGCGGATCTCTTCGACCACTTCCTCCACCGGCCGCTCGACGCAGCTGCGCTCGAAGAAGGCGGTGATGGAGCAGAACTCGCAAGCGAAGCGGCAGCCTCGGGAGCTCTCCACCAGGCTGATGCGTCCGTAGCGTCGACGGCCGAAGATGGAGCGGTCGGCCACGCGGCCCAGCAGGTCCGGGCGGCCCTGGGCGCGGTAGCGGGACTGCAGGCGCCCCGCGGCGGCATCCTCGAGCAGCAGCTCCCAGCAGCCCTCGGCCTCGCCCACCACGATGGCGTCGGCGTGCTGCTCGGCTTCGTCGGGGCAGAGGGTGGGGTGGAAGCCCCCCAGCACCACGGGCACCCCACGACGGCGGTATTCCCGGGCGATCTGGTAGGAGCGCCGCGCGGTGTAGGTCTCCACCGACAGGCAGGCCAGATCCGT
>CAZHIK010000182.1:0-2885 GCA_964532635.1 uncultured Enterobacterales bacterium | reverse complement strand
CGTTGGCGCGTCGTAGGGGATGGGCTCCATGCGGTCGTCGTGCATCACCACCCGGTGCTCCCGGGGTGTGAGCGCCGCCAGCATCGCCAGGGGCAGCGGCTCCATTTGCCAGGACGAGGGGTAGGGCGTGCCGTCGGCCTTGCGTCCTACGCTGGGCTGGATCAGGGTGAGGTGCACGGTGAGGCCTCGGGCATCGGGGGCAGCAGGGTGCCGCCGCGGGCCAAGATATCCTCCGAGACGCCCGCTGCGCGGGCCACGGCCAGGGAACGGGCGAGAGGATTGGATTCCCGGGACGCCTTCGAGCCCTGGGTGAGACCTGGGCGGCGGCTCATCCAGGCCCAGCCGGGGGCCGCGGGAAAGTCCGATCCGTACACCAGCTTGCTGGCGATCTCCGGCTGCTCGAGCCAGCGGGCAAGCCGCCACAGGCGCACGGGGTTCCAGCAGGCGGACAGATCGCCGTAGCAGCGCTCCCATCGCCGAGCCAGCTCGGCCCAGGCGGCCCCCCAGCAGGGCTCGTAGAGGAACAGCCGCAGTCCGCAGTGGGCCGCGACGACGGTCACGCCCTGCGCCAAGGGCGCCTCGAGGTGTCGCGGGTGGTTCAGATCCTGGCGCCCGCCGCGCAGGGTGTGCTCGAGGCCTGTGTGCACCAGCAAGGGCACCCCGTGTTGGGCCAGCAGCTCATAGATGGCGTGGCAGCGGCGATCGTTCAGATCGATGCCCTGGTAGGAGGGCAGCCACTTGACGAGGGCCGCACCGGCCTCGACGAGGGCCTCGAGGCGTGGCACGGCGTCGGGTCGGTAGGGGTGCACGCTGGCGCCGAAGCGCAGCCGGGCCGGCTCGGGGGCTGCGACCTGCTGTGCGAAGCGGTTGCCAACCTTCAGCGGGGCGCTCCCCGGTACGGCGCGCCCGTCCGAGTCGTGGGGGCCGTCCAGGGCCAGCAGCACGGCACCCGCCAGGCCGCTGGTTCGCAGCTGTTCGCGCAGGCCGCTGGCCATCCTGCGATCGGCCCAGGCGCTGCCGAGGGGTGAGTGGGGCGCGCCGTAGCGTCGCTTCACCCAGGGCACGGCCAGCCGACCGAGTCCACTGGGGGTGAAGCGGTTGCCCAGGGCTGGGCTGGCCCCGAGCAGGTGGACGTGCAGGTCCACAGGCCCGCTCATGTGTCGGACCCTGTGTCGGGGAAGCGCAGACCATCCCGGGCCAGCCGTCGAATGTAGACGCGGTAGGCCAGGTTGCCAACGAAGGAGATGGGGAACTGACGCGGACAGGCGCTGGTGCGGTGCAGGATGGAGCGCAGGGTGAAGGTCTCGCGCCAGGCCTGCTGAAAGCCCCGATCCAGCTCCTGAGGGCTCATCTTGGCTGGCTGATGCACGACGTGTTGGGTGTCCCAGAACCACCAGTCCCGGTGCAGCAGCCGGTGCTGCGCTTCGAGGCGCGCGTAGGCCTCGGTGCCCGGGTAGGGCGTGTACAGGGCATAGCGGGGGATGTCGATCCGCAGCTCGTTCACCATCTCGACCGTGTCGTGGAAGATGTCCGGGCCGTCTTCGTCCAGGCCGAAGATGAAGCAGCCCTGGATGGCGATGCGGTGGCGATGCAATGTGTCGCAGACCATGCCGTAGCCGCCGGGATCGTTGAAGCCCTTGCGCATGTCCTTCAGGCCGCGGTCTCCCACCGACTCGAAGCCCAGCAGCAGGTAGCTGCAGCCACTGCGCTCCATCAGCTCGAGCAGCTGGGGATCCTCGGCGATCCGGGTGGTGGCCAGGCCGCCCCACTTGCGGCCGAGGGGCACCAGGGCGTCGAGCAGCTCCATGGCGTAGTCGCGATCCTGCACCAGGTTGACGTCGTTGAAGACGAAGCGGCGGCCCTTCAGGGCGCGGATCTCGTCGATCACCTCGCTCACCGGGCGGGTCTGCCAGCCGAAGCGAGCGGCGGGCACCGCGCAGAAGTCGCAGCTGTGCTTGCAGCCCCGGGTGGCGAAGACCGTGTTGGGCATGACGTAGCCCATTCGCGGCTGCAGATCGCGGCGGGGTGTGGGCAGCCCGGCCAGGCTCTCCGTGCCCTCGTCCCGGTACTCTGGCTGCAGCTTCCCTGCGCAGAAGTCCCGCAGCAGCCGGGGCCAGCTGGCCTCGGCGAAGCCGAGCACGATGGCGTCGGCGTGGGCCCGGGCCTCGTCGGGGCAAAGGCCGACGTGCACGCCTCCCAGCACCACCGTGGCACCCAGGGCACGGAAGTGGTCGGCCAGGCTGTAGGCCAGCGGCGCGGTGCCGGTGATCACGCTGATGGCCACAAGGTCGAAGTCCTCGTCTTCGGGGACCGGACGGATGGAGCCGTCCACAGCGCGGATGTCGAAGCCCAGCTCCGGAGGGACCAGGGCGGCCAGGGTGGTGTGGGTCAGGGGCGCTTCCCGGAACGAGGTGCGCAGGGGACCCAGGGCGAGCCGATGGATCCGTCCGTCGGGGAGCAGGATCAGCAGCTTGCGGCTTGGCGGTGCGGCGGGCAGGGCTCGCTCCAGAGGAGAGGATGTCCCGATCGTATCTCGGCCTGGCGGGAGCGTGGGGTGGGCCTGCCGTGATCGGGCGGGTGTGATAGCGCCACCCTCCGGAGGCACACCATGACCATCGAGCTGCGACGCGTGTACGAGACCATCAGCTTTCACAGCCCCCTCGAGGGCATGGCCCTTGTGGAGCAGCAGGTTGAACGCCGCCAGGATCCCCTGCTGGGCCACTGGGCCGCCTGCTCCAGCGGCCTGCGGGACAAGGGGCCGATGTTCTTCCACACCACCGATCGTGAGCTGCTCGGGCGAGTGGCCGCGGAGACCCAGCCCCGCTGCTTCATCTGCCCCGAGCGAGTGGAGGCCAGCACGCCGCGCTTCCCAGAGGCCCTGGTGC
>CAZHIK010000181.1:0-11913 GCA_964532635.1 uncultured Enterobacterales bacterium | reverse complement strand
GGGAGCTGCCTGCAGAGCTGCAGGGCAAGCTGCTGCGGGTGCTGCAGGAGCGCACCGTGGACGTGCTGGGTCGCGACGTGCCCATCCCTGTGGACGTGCGGGTCGTGGCCGCGACCAACCGGGACCTGCGCGCGGCGGTGGCCGGTGGCAGCTTCCGCGAGGACCTCTACTTCCGCCTGGCGGTGGTGGAGCTGACCGTGCCTCCCCTGCGGGAGCGCCGCGATGACATCGAGCCCCTGGTGAACCACTTCGTAGGGCTGGCGAGCCCCGACCGATCCCTTGGGGTCCCTTCGGCCGTGATGGATGCCCTGCGAGCCCGTTCGTGGCCCGGCAACGTGCGCGAGCTCGAGAACGCCTGCGAGCGCCTGGCCATCCTGGCTCCAGGGCACGAGCTGCGCGTCGAGGACCTCCCCCCCTCCCCTGCCGCGCCCACGCCCAGCGGCGATTGGCTGGACCACCTGCCCCCAGGCCTGTCCCTCGTGGACCTCGAGCGACAAGCGGTACGCCAGGCCCTGGACCGCTGCGGCGGAAACATCAGCGCCGCCGCCAGGCTGCTGGGCGTACCCCGCCACATCCTCGTCTACCGGATCGAGAAGCATGGGCTCCGCCGCAGCTGAGCGCACGGGCTGGCGCGCGCTCCTGAGCATGCGGGGCGCGCTGATGGTCGCGCTGCCCGTAGCCGGCGTCACCGCCCTGCACTACCTCACCCCCGCCTCCGAGGCCTGGGTCCACGACCTCGCCCGCCGCCTGTACTACATCCCCATCATCCTGGGCGCCTTCCTGGCCGGCCGCCGCGGCGGGCTGAGCACCGCCGTACTGGTCGCGGCCGTCTACGCTCCCCACGCCTTCGCCCACGTGCACCACATGGATCCGGGCCGAGGGCTCGAGAAGGTCCTCGAGATCGTGCTCTACCAGGTGGTCGGCGGCATCACCGGCCTGCTGGTGGACGCCGAGCGGGCCGAGCGGCGGCGGCAGGCCGAGCTGGCGCGACAGCTGCAGGCCACCCTGGACGACCTGAAGGAGACCGAGCGCCAGCTGGTGCGCTCGGAGCGGCTGGCGGCCCTGGGGCAGCTCACCGCCGGGCTGGCCCACGAAATCAAGAACCCCCTGCACGCCATGCGGGGCACCGCCGAGATCGTCCAGGACGCCATCCCCGCCGAGGCCCCCGAGGCCAGGATGCAGGGGCTCCACATCGGTGAGATCGACCGACTCACCGGGGTGCTGGAGCGCTTCCTGGGCTTCGCACGGCCCGCCGCGCCCAGCCTGGGTCCCGTGGACCTGGGGGATGTAGCTCGCCACCTGGCAGGGCTGGTGGAGGCCCAGGCACGGCGCCAGGATGTCACCGTCGTCCTCGAGGCCACAGGCCAGCCCACCACCGTGCAGGGCGACCGGGAGCAGCTCGTCCAGGCGGCGCTGTCCATCGCCCTGAACGCCCTGGACGCCCTCGAGCAGGCCGGCGGCGGCACCCTCGAGCTGATGGTCGAGGCCGAGCGCCGGGGCAGCCACCACTTCCACGTCCTGCGCATCGACAACGACGGCCCTCCGATCCCCGAGGACCTGCTCGAGCGCATCTTCGATCCCTTCGTGACCACCCGGGAGGACGGCAGCGGCCTGGGCCTGTCCATCGCCGCCCGCATCGTCGACGCCCACGAGGGCTGGATCACGGTGGACAATCGGCCGGGCGGCGGGGTCAGTTTCCGGCTCCACGTGCCGGCTACGAGCGCCTGAACAGGGCCCCGGAGAACTGCGGCGCCCGCATCAGGCGGAACCAGCCCGCGAGGCCACGGGCCATGGGGCCGGGCCGGGGATCGGTCCAGGCCAACAGCACGCCCCCCCGGAGGGCCAACCCGGCCACGTCGTCCACCACTGGCAGCGCCGAAGCGCAGATGCGCAGGCGCAGCAGCGCAGCCGTCGCCACGAGGACCTGGCGCTCCGTGTCAGCGTCCAGCGTAGGCCAGGGGGGCGACTGCCAGCTGCGGAGGGTGGGGGCGAGGGCGAAGGAAGCTCCCAGGGCCGCGCGCAGGGCGGGCCCAGCGATGCTGGGGGCCAGGAAGCGCTCGAGCCCCGCTCCACCGAGGGCGGCGATCCAGCGCTGGGCCAGCCCTGCGGGCAGACGACCAGGCGGGCCGGTCCTCCCGTCCTGCAGCCAGCCCAACACCCCTGAGACGCTCGCGTCGGCCCTGTCGAGCTCCGCCAGGATCGCCCGCTCGCGCTCGCTGTGTTCCGGCTCGTAGTGCACCCGGCGCGGTGCCTCGTCCGAGCGCTCGGCTGCCGGCCCCCAGCCGTCGGCGTGGAAGCAACAGGGATCGACCCCCACGCGCAGGCCCTGCTCCGTGTCCACCCACACGTGGGGGAACTGGAGGCAGGTGTCGGGCTTGCTCGCTCCGCCGAAGCTCGCGTGGATGCGGCAGGCGCCGGCGCTGTCCTGAAAGACGCAGACGGCGTCCACGAGCCGGAGCCGCTCGCCGTCGAAGGGGTCATCCAGCCCGAGCTCACCGGCCAGGGCTCGCAGCCTCGCCCGCTCGTCGGGCTCGGGGATGGTCACGTGCACCGACTGGCAGCTCCCGCCACATCCAGCACAGGGGTGGCGGTCCGAGGGTGCAGGGTCTGGAGGGAGCGCGGGCAAGTGGGTCCAGCGTAGCTGGTTCCAGCGCCACCAGGGCCGAGCCCTCGAAGACAATTGCCCAACGACTGGAGAATAGTCTCCAATCGCCCGAGCCCGCGCACGCTCGAACGCCGGGTTTCGCGCTGGCACGAACTGTGCGTAGGGTCCGCCCCACCCCGAAACCGGAGATCCCATGCGGACCCTCATCGCCCTCTTCGCCCTCACCGCCATCGCCTGTGGCGAAGCCGCCGACAACACCACCGAGGTCGTACCCATCGAGCCGGCCGCCAGCGCCGCCCCCGCCGACGCCCCCGCCGCCGAGGCCAAGGCCGAGGCCCCCACCCAGGCCTACGTCTGCCCCATGTGCGATGGCGTCGGCTCGGACGAGCCAGGCGACTGCCCCAAATGCGGCATGCCCCTGGTGGCGCCCGAGGAGGCCGCGAGTGTGGACGTCGAGGCCTACCACGCCGAGCACGGACACGATCACGGCGAACACGCCGACTGCCCCCACCACAAGGCCGAGGGTGAGGAGTGCGACTGCGCCAAGAAGGGCGAGCACGCCAGGCACGACCACGGCGATCACGCCGACTGCCCCCACCACAAGGCCGAGGCCGAGGCCGCTGCCGAGTAGCCCCGCGTCACCCCACTGGAGAGGACCATGCCCAGCGCCCTGATCGCCATCGCACTCGCCCTGTCCAGCCCGGGCTTCGCGGTCGAGCCGGACGCGCTGGTGGCCCAGGCCCTCGAGGGTCATCCCACCCTCGAGGCCCTCGACGCCGGCATCCTGGCGCTGGAGGCCAAGGCCGAGGTGGCGGGTACCTGGTCCGATCCTGCCGCCATGGTCGAGTACAGCAACGTCCCCGTGGACGGGCTCGGCCTGGCGGACCACCCCATGGCGGGTCTGCAGCTGAAGGTCCAGCAACGGCTCCCCCTCTCCGGGGCGCCCGGCGCGCGGGAGGCTCTCGGTGCCGCCCGGGTGGTGGACGCCGCCATCAGCCGTGAGCAGCGCGCCGAGCAGCTGGCCCTGGCCCTGCGCCAGGCCTACTGGCAGCTGGCCGCGGTGCGTCAGGATCGGGCCCTCACGGAACGGCACATCGCGCTGCTGGATGAGCTGCTGGCGGTGGCGCGCGCCCGCTACGAGACGGGGGCGGCTCCCCAGTCCACCCTGCTGGAGCTCGAGCTGCGGCGAGATCGGCTCGCCGACGCCCTGGGCGACCGCGACCGCGACGAACGCCGGCTGCTCGCCACCGTGAACCAGGCCCTGCAGCGCAGCCCCGACACGGACCTGGAGACCCCCGAAGAGACCCCCGCCGCACTGCTGATCGAAAGCGCCGAGGCCTGGCTGGGGGCCGCCCGGACCGGCAGTCCAGCGCTGGCGGCCATCGAGGCCCGCGCGGAGACCGCTCGCCTCGAAGGGGAGCTCGCCCGCACCGCGGGACGCCCGGAACCCACGGTGTGGGCGGGCTATCGCCTGCGCACGGTGCAGACCGACATGGATCCCGGCACCGACCTGGTCTCCATCGGCATGTCCGTGCCCATCCCCCTGGCCAGCGCCCGACGTTCGAGCGGTGAGCAGGCTTCGGCCGCACACCGGGCCGCTTCCCTCGAGGCCCAGCACAGCGCCGAGCTGGACCGCCTCGCGAGCCAGCTCGAGGCCACCGAGGCCAGCTGGGAGCGCGCCAGCTCGCTGCTGCAGCGCACCCAGGACGAGCTGATCCCCAGCGCCTCCCGCACCCTGGATGCAGTCCTCAGCGACTATCGCGTGGGGCGCGCCGGCTTCGACGCCCTGATCCGCGCCGAGCTGGAGCTGCTCTCCCTCGAGCGGGCCGCCATCGCCGCCGCCGCCACCACCCAGCTCCAGCACGCCGCGGTGCTGGCCCTCACCGGCCAGGGCGCGACCCCGGAGACCCCATGAACCTCCCCCTCACAGGGTTGCCCCTGCTCCTCGCCGTCGCCTGCGGCGGGCTCCCCACCTCGGGTGGTGACGAGCCCACCACGTCTTCCAGCGCCGCGGCCGACACCTCCGCCAGCGAGGAGCAGGGGGAGCCCGCCACCACCGGGCTGTGGACCTGCGGGATGCACCCCGAGGTGGTCCAGGACCATCCCGGCGAGTGCCCCATCTGCGGCATGGACCTCGAGCCCATCCGCCGCGGCGCCGGGCCGGTGGTGGAGGTCGACGCCGGCACCCGCCTGGCCATGGGCGTGCGCACGGGGGTGGTGCAGCGTCGTCCGGTGTTCCAGCAGGTCCGCACCGTGGGCCAGGTGGAGGTGGGAGAGGACGAGCTGAGCGTCGTCAACCTGCGCTTCGGAGGCTGGGTGGAGGGCCTGCGGGTCGAGCGCACCGGCGACGCCGTGAGCCGCGGCCAGGTGCTGTTCGAGATCTACTCCCCGGAGCTGGTAGCCGCCCAGGAGGAGCTGCTGCTGGCCCGCCGCCAGGGGGACGCCGCCCTCGAGGCCTCGGTGCGCCGCAAGCTGGAGCTGTGGGGCCTGGGCGCCACGGACATCGACGGCATCCTCAGCGCGGGCGAGGCCCGCCGCACCCTGCCCATCCGGGCCCCAACCGCGGGCTTCGTACTGCACAAGAACCTGGTCGAGGGTGCCCGGGTCGAGCCCGGCAAGGACCTGTTCCGCATCGGTCGGCTCGAGCGCATCTGGGTGGTCGCCGAGGTCTACGAGATTGACGCACCCTGGGTCGAGGAGGGACAGCCCGCCCAGGTGGAGCTGCCCTGGCAGCCCGGGACCGTGCTCGAGGGCACCGTGGCCTACGTCTACCCCACGCTGGACACCATGACGCGGACCATGGAGGTCCGGCTGGAGCTCGACAACCCCGGCGTGCGCCTCAAGCCCGGCATGTTCGCCAACGTCACCATCCAGGTGCGGCGGGACGAGGCCACCATCGCGGTCCCCACCGAGGCCATCCTCCACTCCGGCACCAGGCAGCTGGCCTTCGTCGTCAGCGGCGACGGCCGCTACGAGGCCCGCGAGCTGCGCACCGGGCTCACGAGCGCCGACCGCCACACCGAGGTGATCGAGGGCCTGGCGGAAGGCGAGGAGATCGTGGTCTCCGGCCAGTTCCTGATCGACGCCGAGAGCCAGCTGCAGGAGGCACTGCTGTCGCTGCGGGGTGGCGACGACCACGACCACGACCACGAACACCAACACGACCACGGGCAGGTGCCCGCCGGCGGCTGGTACCGCACCGATCTCACCTACACCTGCCCCATGCACCCCGAGGTCTCCGCAGACGGCCCCGGCAAGTGTCCCGACTGCGGCATGTTCCTCGAAGTGATGGCCGAGGCCACCCACTACACCTGCCCGATGCACCCGGAGGTCCACCAGGACGGGCCCGGGCGCTGCCCCGAGTGCAAGATGTTCCTCGAGGCCGCGGTGACCCCGTGATCGAGCGGATCATCGAGCTGTCGGCCAGGAACCGCTTCCTGGTCCTGGTCCTCACCGTCTTTGTCGTGGTGGGTGCCATCCAGGCGGTGCGCACCCTGCCGGTGGACGCCATCCCCGACCTGTCGGATGTCCAGGTCATCGTGCTGACCGAGTACCCGGGCCAGGCCCCCCAGGTGGTGGAGGACCAGGTCACCTACCCCCTGACCACCGCGATGCTGGCCGTACCCTACGCCAGCACCGTGCGGGGCTACTCCTTCTTCGGCTTCTCGCTGGTCTACGTGATCTTCGAGGACGGCACCGACCTGTACTGGGCCCGCTCCCGGGTGCTGGAGTACCTCAACGTGGCCCGCAACCGGCTGCCCGAAGGCGTCTCGCCCCAGCTGGGCCCGGACGCCACGGGCGTGGGGTGGGTCTACCAGTACAGCCTCACCGACTTCGGCCCGCGGGCCCGTGTGCTGCGCGCGGCCCTGGACGCCGATCGCGACGGCGAGGTGAGCGAGGCCGAGCTCCCAGCCCCGACCCTGCAGGTGGTGGACGGTCCCCAGGTCTTCTCACCCGAGCAGCTCGAGGCGCTGTTCGCCACCGACACCCCGCCCCTGCACGGCACCCCCGAGCGCTGGCTGGCCGACTGCCTGCGCTACGTGGTCGACGGCTTCGACGCCGATCGCGACGACTACCTCTCCCGTCCCGAGCTGCTGGCCGCCGCCAACTTCCGCGGCATGGACCTGGCCGAGCTGCGCTCCCTGCAGGACTGGGTGCTGCGCTACGACCTGACCGCCATCGACGGGGTGGCCGAGGTGGCGTCGGTGGGCGGCTTCGTGCGCCAGTACCAGGTCGAGGTGGACCCCGAGCGCCTGCGGGCCTTCGGCATCTCGCTGGGGCAGGTGCGCTCCGCCATCCAGCGCTCCAACGTGGATGTGGGCGGCAAGCTCATCGAGCTGGCGGAGACCGAGTACATGGTCCGGGGGCGGGGCTACCTCGAGAGCCTCGAGGACCTCGAGAGCATCCCCGTCGCCGTCGATCCCCACAGCCACACGCCAGTGCTGCTGCGGCAGCTGGGCCGGGTGCAGCTGGGCCCCGACGCCCGCCGCGGGCTGGTGGACATGAACGGGGACGGCGAGGTGGTCAGCGGCATCGTGCTGCTGCGCTACGGCGAGAACGCCCTGAACGTCATCGAGCGGGTGGAGCAGCGCCTCGAGGAGCTGAAGCCCTCCCTGCCACCGGGTGTGGAGGTCCACGTCTCGTATGACCGCTCGGACCTCATCGACCGGGCTGTGAGCACCCTGCAGTGGAAGCTGGGCGAGGAGATCCTGATCGTCTCGCTGGTCTGCATCGGCTTCCTGCTGCACTTCCGATCCGCGCTGGTGCCCATCCTGGCCCTGCCCATCGGCGTGCTGGCCAGCCTGCTGATCATGCGCCTGCTGGGCATCAACGCCAACATCATGAGCCTGGGAGGAATCGCCATCGCCATCGGGGTGATGGTGGACGCCTCTGTGGTCATGGTCGAGAACCTGCACAAGCACAAGGAGCGGGACCCCGACCAGGACCAACTGGAGGCCGTCATCGCGGCCTCGAAGGAGGTCGGCCCGGCCCTGTTCTTCTCCCTGGCCGTCATCACCGTCAGCTTCCTGCCCGTCTTCACCCTCGAGGGCCAGGCCGGCCGGCTGTTCGGGCCCCTGGCCTGGACCAAGACCCTGGCCATGGCCGCCTCGGCGGTGCTGGCCGTCACACTGGTGCCCGCGCTGATGGTGGGCTTCGTCAAGGGCCGCATCCGGCCCGAGTCCGCCAATCCCCTCTCCCGGGTCTTCATCGCGGCCTACCGCCCCGTGATCCGCGGCGTGCTGGCCCGCCCCCGGCTCACCGTGGTGGGCGCGGCCCTGGTGCTGCTGGTCTCGGTCTGGCCCGTCACGCGCTTGGGCGAGGAGTTCATCCCGCCCCTGAACGAGGGCGATCTGCTCTACATGCCCACCACGCCACCGGGCCTGTCCGTCACCGAGGCCCGGGAGCTGCTGCAGCTCACCGACCGCATGATCGTCTCCCACCCCCAGGTGGAGAGCGTGCTGGGCAAGATCGGGCGGGCCGAGACCGCCACCGACCCCGCGCCCCTGACCATGATCGAGACCCTCATCCGGCTCACCCCCGAGGACAGCTGGCCCCCAGGCCAGACCATCGAGGGCATCGCCGACGAGCTGGACACCATGGTGCAGCTGCCCGGCGTGCGCAACAGCTGGACCATGCCCATCCGCACCCGCATCGACATGCTGGCCACGGGCATCAAGACCCCGGTGGGCGTCAAGCTGCTCGGCGACGACCTCGAGCAGCTGGCCGAGCTGGGGCCAACCATCGAGGCCGTGCTGCAGGCCATGCCCGAGACCAAGAGTGTGGTCAGCGAGCGGGTCACCGGCGGAAACTTCCTGGACATCGACATCGATCGCGCCGCGGCCGCCCGCTACGGGCTGTCCGTCGCCGACGTGCAGGCCGTGATCGCCGGCGCCATCGGCGGCATGAACGTCACCTGGACCGTCGAAGGCCTGGCCCGCTACCCCGTCAACCTGCGCTTCCCGCGGGAGCTGCGCAACGACGTCAGCGCCCTCGAGCGCGTCGCCGTGCCCACCCCCATGGGCCACACCGTGCCCCTGAGCCAGGTCGCCACCATCAGCTTCGCCAAGGGCGCGCCGGCCATCAAGAGCGAGAACGCCCGCCAGACGGCCTGGATCTTCGTCACCCCCGACTCCGACGACATCGGCGGCTACGTGGACAGCGCCAAGCGCACCGTGCGCCAGCAGGTGCGGCTGCCCCCCGGCGTGTCCATCGAGTGGTCCGGGCAGTACGAGTCCATGCAGCGGGTGCGGGACAAGCTGTGGGTGGCCGTGCCGCTGACCCTGGGCATCATCCTGGTGCTGCTCTACCTGCACTTCCGCCGCACTGCGCCCACCTTGATCGTCATGGGCGCCCTGCCCTTTGCCCTGGTGGGCTCCGTCTGGCTGCTGTGGGCCTTCGACTACAACTGGTCCGTCGCCGTGGCCGTGGGCTTGATCGCCCTGGCGGGCCTGGCCGCCGAGACCGGTGTGGTGATGCTTGTCTACCTGGACGAGGCCTGGGAGCGCTGGGGGCGCGAAGGTCGGCTCACGGGCATCGATGCCATGAAGGCCGCCATCACCGAGGGCGCGGTGGACCGTGTGCGGCCCAAGCTGATGACCGTCGCGAGCACCCTGCTGGGCCTGCTGCCCATCATGGTGGGCACCGAGACCGGCGTGCGGGTCATGAAGCGCATCGCCGCCCCCATGGTGGGCGGATTGATCTCCAGCACCCTGCTCACGCTGGTGATCATCCCCGCCGTGTACCTGCTGTGGCGGCGGTGGGAGGAGGCGCGGGCCGAAGCAGGCTGAGGATCAGCCCCCCAGCCCCTGCACCTGCACCACCAGCCGCCTCTGGCGGGGACGGTTGTCGAAGTCGACGAAGATGACCTGCTGCCAGGTGCCCAGCACCAGCTCGCCGTCCACAACGGGCACGGTGAGCGAGGGCCCCAGCAGGCTGGCGCGCACGTGGGAGTGGCCGTTGCCGTCGTGCCAGGTCTCGTCGTGCAGGTAGCGGATGTCCCGGGGCGCCACCCGCTCGAAGAAGGCGGGCAGGTCGTGCAGCAGGCCGGGCTCGTACTCCACCGTGGTGAGCGCTCCGGTGGAGCCGGGCACGAAGACCAGCACGTGACCGTGCTCGAGCCCCAGCGCCGCCACCTCGACGGCCACGAGCCCCGTGATGTCGTGGATGTCGCAGTCACCGTCACTGGCGAGGTCGATGCTGGAGGTGCGGACGATGTGTTCGGACATGGGCTAGAGCACGCCCTTGGCCGCCTCGACCACCGCATCGACGGTCAGCCCGAGGGCCTCGGCCACCTGCTTGCCGGGGGCTGACAGGCCGTAGCGGTCGATGCCAACGCTGGCGCCGCCCAGGCCCACGTAGCGCTCCCAGCCCAGGGTGATGCCGGCCTCGACGGAGACCTTGGGCAGGTTGCCCGGCAGGACCTCGAGCTTGTAGGCGATGTCCTGCGCGTCGAACAGATCCCAGGAGGCCAGGTTGACCACGCGGGTGGGCACGCCTTCTTCCTCGAGCCGGACCTGCGCCTCGAGGGCCAGGGGGACCTCGGAGCCGCTGGCGATGATCACCAGCTCGGGCTCGGCGCCCGCCTCGCTGAGGACGTAGCCGCCCTTCTCGAGGCCTTCGGCGGGGCCGTACTCGCTCCGATCGAGCACGGGCAGGCCCTGGCGGGTGAGGCAAAGGGCCGTGGGGCCATCGCTGCGCTCCATGGCGATCTTCCAGGCCACGGCGGTCTCGGCGGCATCGGCCGGTCGAATGACCGTGAGCCCGAGCAGGGTGCGCATGGCCATCAGGTGTTCGATGGGCTGGTGGGTGGGGCCGTCTTCGCCCACGAAGATGGAGTCGTGGGTGTAGACGTAGACCACCGGCAGCTTCATGAACGCCGCCAGGCGCACAGCGGGGCGCATGTAGTCGTGGAAGACCATGAAGGTGCCGCAGTAGGGCCGCACGCCGCCGTGCAGGGCCATGCCCGAGCAGATGCTGGCCATGCCGTGCTCGCGGATGCCGAAGTGGATGTTGCGAGCCTGGAAGTCCGAGGCGGTGACGTCGCCACCGTCGGGCTGGTAGGTGCCGTTGGAGCCGGCCAGGTCGGCCGAGCCGCCGATGAGGGTGGGCACCGCGGCGGCGATGGCGGCAATGGCCTTCCCGCTGGCCTTGCGGGTGGCGAGGGACGAGCCGGCCTCGTACTGCGGCCACTGCACCTGCTCGAGCCAGCTGGAGACGTCACCGGACAGGTGGGCATCCAGCTCGGAGCCGCGGCCAGACTCGGCCACGCGCTGCTTCCAGGCCGCGGAGGAGGCGGCGCGCTCGGCGTCGCGCTCGCGGAAGCGAGCCAGGACCTCGGCAGGAACGGCGAAGTGCTCGTCGGGGTTCAGGCCGAGGTTCTCCTTGGTGAGGCGGACTTCGTCCACACCCAGGGGGGCACCGTGGGAGCTGGACTTGCCGGCCTTGTTGGGGGAGCCACGGCCGATGATGGTGCGGCAGCACACCACCGACGGGCGCGGGTCCACGAGCGCGGCCTTGATGGCGCCAGCGATCTGGCCGTGGTCGTGGCCATCGACCACCTGGACGTGCCAGCCCAGGGCCTCGAAGCGAGCCACGCGATCCTCGGAGAAGGCCAGCCCGGTGGAGCCGTCGATGGTGATGCTGTTGTCGTCGTACAGGGCGATGAGGCGCCCCAGCTTCAGGTGGCCGGCCAGCGAGGCGGCCTCGTAGCAGACACCCTCCATCACGTCGCCGTCGCCGCAGAGCACCCAGGTGCGGTGGTCGCACAGATCAGCGCCGAAGCGCTCGCGCAGCATCCGCTCGGCCATGGCCATGCCCACGGCGTTGGCGAAGCCCTGGCCCAGGGGGCCGGTGGTGGTCTCGACCATGCCGATCTCGCCAACCTCGGGGTGGCCGGTGGTGCGAGCGCCCAGCTGCCGGAAGTCCTTGATCTCGTCGAGCGTCAGATCGACGCCGGACAGGTGCAGCAGCCCGTAGAGCAGCATGGAGCCGTGGCCGCCCGACAGCACAAGGCGATCACGGTCGGGCCAGTCGGGCCAGGCCGGGTCGTAGCTGAGGAAGCGGGTCCAGAGCACGGTGGCCACATCGGCCATGCCCATGGGCAGGCCGGGATGACCGGAGTTGGCCTTCTGGATGGCGTCGATGGACAGGCCGCGAAGGGTGTTCACACAGAGCTGATCGATGGCTGCCATGGGGGACTCCCAGGATCCGAGTGGAAGGTCGCCCCGCATAACCTCACGCCCCCACGCGAGCCGCCACCTTCCCAGGCACGGTTCGGACCCTGGTCTTCTGCCACAAGGCTTCTGACC
>CAZHIK010000180.1:0-11913 GCA_964532635.1 uncultured Enterobacterales bacterium | reverse complement strand
CTCCCCAGGGGCCCATGCCACAGGTCTCGGGAACACAGGTTCCGTTGTCATCGACGTAGCCGTCGGCGCAGCGGAATGTCGAATCGGGGGAGCTTCGCCCGTCTTCCCCAGGCGTGCAGGCGGCACAGAGCCCGATGGTGCCCAGCGGTATGAGCCGGAACAACACCCGAGCTTGCATCACCGACTCCGGGAAGGCGAACAGAGAGGAGGGTAGCACGGCTCGAACTCTCGGTAGCGCGCGTCGGATGATGCTCTGCAGGTCGTCTGTCTGTGGGGACTCCAAGGTTGATATGGGGCTTCCACGAGACAAGGAGGCAGCTGTGCACCTCGAGTCCCGCGCCCAACTCTCTGGTCCGCGTCTGTTCCTGGCCCTGGGATGCTCTGCGTTGCTGGCAGTGAGCGCCTGCAGTCCATCCGAGGGGAAGCAGGCTCGCGTTCCGGTCGTGCTTTCGCGTATGGACGAGGCGGCCATGCGCGAGTCCGCGTGGGCGCAGCTCACCGAGGGCGAGCGGGCCAGGGTGGGCGGCGACTGGGAAGACGCGCGGGTCGAGGTGGTCTACCTGGACGAGCATGGCGTGGAGCACGCGGCCGACGACTACCCCAAGCAGGTCTCCATCGAGGTGAGGGTCAGCTTCGACGCCATGGGTCGGGACGAACCCGTGGTGGTCTCGCTCGAACCTCGGACCAAGGAGCGCCTCGGAGCTGGAGAGCCTTCGCTCGACGCCGCCTTCCTGGACGACCCCACGGCCGCGGCCGACGCTTTCCTGCGGGTGCGGGCCAGCACCGAGCCCGGGGCCGAGACCTTCTTCCACTGGACCGGCACCATCCACGAGCTGCGGCCCGATCTGGACAGCGCCAGCTATGCACCGCTGCTGCGCTTCGAGGGCTTCAACGTGGCCCGGGTGGTGCAGGGCGAGGATGGACACCGCCTGCTCACCCGGGAGATCACGGTCTACCAGGACGCCGATGGTGCGATCATCGACTGCTGGCGGGATCCATCGGCCCCCGAGGGCTCCCCGGGCCTGCCTGTGTTCCACACCCGCAACGACCCTGTCAGCTTCGATCTGCGCGCCCCGGGCCACCGGGTGCTGCACGACCGGGTGCTGTTCAGCGTGACCATCCCGCTGGCCTACCCCTCGCCCCTCGAGACCGCCGACTACCCTGATGCGTCCAACGACGACACCTACCGCAGCATGGAGCTGTTCGACTTCGAGGCGGCCCTGGCCGATCTGGCCGATCCGGCCGTGGTCAGCGTGCCCACGCGCATCGTCTGGGCCCGGGTGGGCCAGTGGCTGCCCTGGATGGGCCGGGGCCAGCAGCCGGGCTGGCTGGTCTACCACGCCACGGGCCACAAGCTCGAGGGCGGCTGGGACGAGCTGCCCGAGCCGCTGCGATCCTGGACCACCCAGCACGTGCCGGAGTACCGCCACGCCCCCGAAGAAGACGTGGGCCCCAACCAGACCAGCTGGAGCGCCTACCGCCGGGCGGCCGAGGCGGGGGAGCTGGCGGAGGGGTGCGGGGGCTGATCACAGCGGCTCCCCTTTCGTCCACCAGCGTTCCCGGCGGCCGTCGCACCAGCGGAGCTGGCGTTCCGCCAATAGCCGGCGATAAGCTTGTCTTTTCCGTCACGCGAGGAGCGGGAGACGATGCCGAAGCTCGAACCAGGAACTGTCCTCGAGGGCACGCAGGCCGCATACGAGATCGAACGGGAGATCGGATCCGGAGGATTCGGGGTGACCTACCTGGCCCGTCGGCAAGCCGACGGTCAGCCCGTGGCGCTCAAGCGCCTGCACATCGGGCGAGTGGAGGAGTGGAAGAACATCGAGCTGTTCAACCGAGAGGTCGCGGTCCTGCGCCGGCTCTCCCACCCCAACATTCCGGACTACATCGACAACTTCACCGCCGGCGGCCCGGTCCTGGTCCAGGAGTTCGTCGAAGGGCACAACCTCCAGCAGGCCGTCCGGGGCGAAGTCACCATGGACGAGCGCCAGTTCGTCAACGTGTTGGCCCAGATCCTGGGCGTGCTCGACTACCTCCATCACCTCACACCCTCTGTGCTGCACCGGGACGTCACCCCCAAGAACATCATCGTGCGGCCCGACGGCAAGGCCTTCCTGGTGGACTTCGGCGCCGTGCGCACGGGCCTCGCCAGCACCCTCGCCTCCACCACCGCCGGCACCTTCGGCTACGCCCCCATGGAGCAGTTCGTCAGCCAGGCCTTCCCGGCCAGCGACATCTACGGGCTGGGCATGAGCTTCGTGGCGCTGGCCTCGGGCCGCGAGCCCGCGGACATGTCGTTTTCGGGTATGCGCGTGGATGTGCAGAGGATCACCAGCCTGGACGCCAGGCTCAGCCTGCTGCTCACGCGTATGACAGAGCCCGATCCGGCGCGCCGCCTGGGCGACGCGCGCATCGCCCTCGAGCAGCTGCGCCCCCTGCTGGCTCGCTACGGTCACGAACACGTGGCGGCCCAGGACATGCAGCTGGTGGCGGAGCGGCAGCCGCAGCCCGAGGGCCGGGCGGCTCGGGCGGCCGATGCACTCCTCCCCAGCGAACGGATGCGCGAGGCCGCAGCGCGTCTGGAGCTGTTGGGGAAAGGGGGGTTCAGCCCCCCGCGCTACAAGGGCGTGGTGATCCGGGACTGCAGGACCAGCGCCTACGACACCACCGGCTCGCTCCTCGCCATCGACGGTCAGCTGATCGACATCGAGCAGATGCGCGTCATCGACCTGGTCCAGGGGTGCATCCGAGCCGTGAGCCCTTCCGGGGAATTGCTCGTCACCTCAGAGGACGAGGACTCCAGGACCTTGGAGGTCATCCACCGGCGCGAGGGCAAGCTCCACAAGCAGGCGGAGTTGGTCCTCGAGGAGAGGGTCGAGTTCATGGAGCTCAGTCCCGACGGGCGCTCGCTGCTGGTGAAGTGCAAGTGGAGGGACAAGACCGCGTTCTTGTACGATCTGGCCAGCGGCAGCCTCACCCAACGCTTCGCGGGGGACTGGAACGGCGCGCGCTTTTCGCCAGATGGCAGCTCGCTGGCGCTGTATGGGACGAGCCCCGACAGTGTGATCATTCACAACCGGGCCGGAGACGAGACCCGACTGGCGGGCATGTCTGGCATCGCCTACGCACCCGACGGCCGTACGGCGGCCTTGTTCTCGGAACACGAGTTCAGGCTCCATCGGGCAGACGAGCTCGAGCGCAGTCCTTTGCAGAAACGTGGATTCGCCGAGTGGCGGCGCTGGGAGCATCCCAGGTTCAGCCCCGACGGCCGTTGGTTGGCCGTGTTCGACGACAGAACCTACAAGGTGCTCGTCTTCGATGGAGCCAGCGGTCGGCTCGTACTCGAGCTGGCCCATCCGGGAGGCCTCGAGCAAGAGATCCGGACCTGTGAGAATCTTGCCTTCTCCGTGGATGGCAGCCGCATCTTCGTCAGCTGCCGCATCTACTGCAACCGCTACTCGGACGATCACGACGACATGATCGCCATCTGGGAGCTCCCTTCGGGCCGCTACCTGGGCGCGGTCACGTTGGACGACCGTCGCAGGCACGCCACGGCCGTGACGGTCAGCGGGTTCTACGGCAGGCTGCAGCGGGGGGATGAGCCCCTCGCGACCCGCGCGGACGTCTGGTGCCGTCCGGAGGTGTCGCGCCGCGCCCTGAGAGCCCAGCCGATAGACGAGCTGCTGGACGAAAAGGACCGGGCCAGGCTGGCCGACCTGGAGGCGCGCTGGACCTTCTTCGAGGATCAGCGCATCCAGGGCGCCATCGAGAAAGACGCGCCCGGCCTGCGCATGCTGGAAGCAGCCCAGGGCCTGACGCACGTGCTCGACCTGATCATCGAGCGGGCCAGACAGGCGCAGCAGGAAGTCTCGAGCTTCGGGCAGGCGGCCTCCACCAAGCTGACGGCGGATCAGGTCGTGGCGGCCGCCCGTCGCCTGGCCGACCGGCCCGCTGCCGAGCTGGACCTGCTCCACAGCGAATTGCTGGCGCGGGCCGTGGCGGCCGAGGAGGTCCGAGCCAAGCAACTCGCCGAGGAGCGAGCCGCCGAAGAGGCTCGCGATCTGCCGCGGGCTCGCGCGGAAGCCGCGGACGCGCAGCGCGTCGTAGAACGCGCCGAGCAGGAGAGACGCCGTGCTGAACAAGCCGCCGCTGGGCTCGCTCCGAGGGAATGCGCAGAGCCCGCTCCGCGCAGCTGGTTGCTACCCGTCGTGGTCGGGGCGGCAGGGATCGGTCTCCTGCTGTTGGTCGTCCTCGTGGTGCTCTTCGTGGGATGATCGAAGATCGAAACCCGGGACCCGCACAGGCGCGGTCCCGCGCATCGATCCGGATAGGTCTTCCATGACCGCGCACCGAGGTGGCACGCCCATGATCCCCACGAACGCCCCAGTCCTCGCCCTCCTCCTGGTCGGTGCCTGCGGCCCCGCCCCGTCCACCACCGGCCCCCTCGGCATCCCCGACGCCCAAGACGGTGTGGTCTACGCCGGGGCTGTCGCCATCGACATGACCCCCACCATCACCGAGACGTTCACGGATCTGAACGAAGACGGCACCTTCGACGGCTGCCTCGACGATCCCGCCGCCGCCGGCGACGGCTGCGACGAGCCCTTCGACGACGTGGACGGCGATGGTTGGTTCGATGCGGTCTTCATCGCTGGCTACGGCCCCATGCGCCCGGCCAACGGCGTGCACGATCCGGTCTGGCTGCGGGCGGTGGTGTTGGCCCAGGACGGCGAGTACGTCGCGCTGGTCAGCGGCGACTTCGTGGGCCTGGCCCAGCGGCGCATCGCCCCGGCGGCTGCGGCGCTACAGGTCGACGGCTTCTCGCGAGACCGCCTGATCGTGGCGGCCACCCACAACCACCAGGGCCCCGACACCATGGGCATCTGGGGCAACCCCGAGGACTTCGCCAACCCCGTGACCGGCCGCGATCCCGCCTACCAGGCGCGGATCAGCGCCGCCATCGAGCAGGTGGTGCGCGACGCCGCGGCCGCCATGGAGCCGGTGGAGCTGCGGGTGGCCGCGGGGTGGATGCGCGACCGGGATCCCTACTTCAACGGCTCCCTGTTCGGGGGCAAGAACCCCTCCGACCGGATGCACGGCCTGGTGCACGACATCCGCGACCCCCTGGTGGTCAGCGACCAGCTGCTGGTGGTCCAGGGCCTGCGGGCCGACGACGACGCGGTCTTCACGTTGACCTCCTGGTCCGGGCACCCCGAGGTGTGGGGCGACGGCAACAACCTCATCTCGAGCGACTGGGTCGGCGTGACCCGCGACGTGCTCGAGGCCCGCTACGGTGGCGTGGCGGTACACCTGCCCGAGTGCCTGGGGGGCATGCAGAGCGCCGGCGGCGGGGATGTGCCCTGGGTGGACGAGGACGGCACCCACCTGTACCAGTCCTGCGACGCCGACGCCGTGGCCGATCCCCACGACGCCGAGTGCTACGGCCTGGACGAGGGCAGCCCCCGCATCGACGCCGACGGTGATCCGGTCCCGGAGTGGCCCGAGGACGAGACCTGGGACTTCACCCGCTCCCACGGCTGGCACATCGCCGAGGCGGCCCAGGACCTGCTCGAGGCGGCCGAGCCCATGACCCTCGACACCATCACCGTGGACTGGGAGACCCTCCACGTGCCCATCCACAACATCGGCTACCAGATGATGGGCGGCTTGGACCTCTACGACCTGGCCCTGGACGACCTGGTGGACGATCCCCAGCTGTGTCCCGAAGCCGAAGACGACATCGACTGCCTGCCGGCCCGCACCTTCCAGGCGAGCATCGGCCCCGTGGGCCTGGTGGGTGTGCCCGGGGAGCTGTTCCCCGAGATCGCCTGGGGCCTGCCCGAGGACGACCCCGACTGGCAGCTCGAGGTCGACGATCCCAGTGCTCGGGGCGATGCTGGTGTCTGGTTCCCCCAGCACGACTCGGACTGCGACGAGCTGAGCTGGGATGAGTGCAAGGAGGAGACCGAGGTCGGGGACTGCGACTGTCTCGCTGTCCACGCCTGGCCCTACACCATCAGCGACGACCCCGGGGTCGTCCCCCTGCTGGACCACCTCGACACCGAGTACCGGGCCGTGGTGGGCATGGCCGACAGCTACATCAGCTACATCGTGCCCGCGCCGGACTTCAACAGCTCCATCAGCCTGTTCACCGACGACGGCGACCACTACGAAGACACGGTGTCGCCCTCGGGCAGCTTTGCCCCGCGGATTCAGGAAGCCCAGGCGGTGATCGCGGAGCGTCGATGAGGCCCCTCCCATGCCTGCTCGCCCTGCTGCTGCTCGGTTGTGATCCCGCCGACGAGCTCGAGCCCGCCGACTCCGGCCCAGAAGCCGACGCCGACACCGACGCCGATGCGGACAGCGACGCCGACAGCGACGCGGATGCCGACAGCGATGCCGACACCGACACCGCGCGGGTGGAGTGCCCCTACGACGAAGCCGAGCAGCCCGACGACCGGGCGTTGAGCACTGACGTCTCGGGCCGCGTCGAGACCACCACCCGGGACGGCTACACCGACACCTACCTGTACGACGAGACCGACTACCTCAAGGTGGGCGTACGCCAGGACTGGGGCGGCAGCATCGTGTTCTTCGGGATGAGCGACGGCAGCGAGGGGCTGAACGACAGCAACACCATCGACGCCAACGACACCGGGCGCGAGGTGCAGATCGCCCTGTACGACCCCGACCGCATCATGCAGGGTTGCGCCTGGGACGCCTCCTGCCAGACCACCCCCACCACTTGTCCCAACTCCATCACCTACCTGGGCTGGAACCCGGTGCAGGGGGGCAACCGCTGCAACAACGGCTCGGGGGTGGACGCGACGGGACAAGGCTCCGAGGGCGGCCTCGAGGTGCGCACCACCCCGCTGCACTGGAACCCCAACTGGGAGGAGACCGACTGCGAGTCCGGCGGCTGCTCGGACGGCAGCCTGGCCTGGCTGCGCAGCGAGATCGACCTGGTGCAGACCCTGCGCTTCGCCCGCACCCACGTGGTGGAGCTGCGCTACGCCGCCACCGAGACCGCCGGCATGGACCACGCGTCCACCTACCAGGAGATGCCCACCCTGTACTCGGCCAACGGCAACGGCGGCCCCGACCTGTGGCGCCTGATGCTGCCCGACGGCGGCCAGGTCAGCATCGACACCCCCGGCAACGACGGCTTCTACTACGAGAACGTCACCAGCACCGAGCCCTGGATCACCCTGCAGAACGACGGGGCCGACTACGGCGTGGGCATCCTGTACGAAAACGGCGTCACCGAGTTCCAGGGCTGGCAGCTGCGCTCGCTGCCCTTCAACAACGTCCGCGCCCTGTTCCCCTTCGGCATCCCCGCCCACACCACGGTGAACGCCCGGGCCTACCTGCTGATCGGCTCCTTCTCCACCATCGCGTCGGAGGCCTCGGCGGTGATGGGCAGCCTGGCCCCGTTCGGGGTGCTGGACAGCCCCGCCGACGGTGAGACCGTGGACGGCACCGCGACCGTGCGAGGCTGGGCCCTGGACAACCGGGGTGTACAGAGCGTGCACGCCCTGGTGGACGAGAGCGTCGAGCTACCCTTGACCTACGGCAGCAGCCGCTCGGACGTCTGCCAGGCCTGGCCCGGCTACCCCGCCTGCGACGCGGTGGGCTTCGAGGGCAGCCTCGACCTGGCCGCCCTGGACGACGGCAGCGGCTGCCCCCACCTGGTGGAGATCGTGGCCGTGGATGGCGACGGCAACGAGCGGGTGATCGATCGGGCTTTGGTGGGGAGTGGGGGGTGAGGGGGCGGGGTCAGAACCAGTCCGCTTCCAGCAGATAGACGGCGCCGGCATCCGTGTCGACGCTGTCGTCGTAGGGGGAACCCACGAGGAACTCCAGCAGGCCGTCGCCATCGGTGTCGGCGCCTCCGTCCAGGTCGTTGCCGGCCTTGACCTCGGAGACGCCGCTGGGCAGTGTGGCGTCGGCGTCGGCCAGGGAGAGGACCCCGGTCACCGGGCCCAAGAAGGCGTAGACCACGCCCTCGTCGCTGTAGTCCACCTCGGCCTGGCTGGCAGCCACCAGGATGTCGTCGCTTCCGTCGCCGTCCAGATCGCCCGCGTACGCCACGCTCGCGCCCGCTCGATCCTGGCTGTTTACACCCCAGAGCTGCGCGGTGGCCGTGCTGGGGTCGGCGCCGCTGCTGACGGGACCAGCGAAGACGTAGATGGCGCCTTCGTAGGAGCCGGAGCTGTCGGCGGAATATTCGGCGATCAGGAGATCGTCGTAGCCGTCGCCGTCGATGTCTCCGTCGCAATCCAGGCCCCAGCCAAGCCAGCCGGTACCCTGGCCGTAGATCCCGACATCCGCGGTGTCCAGGCTGCCCCCTGCGGGGGCGGAGTCGCCGAGGACGAGGTAGGCGGCGCCCACGCCCCGAGTGGTCCCTACACCATAGGTCGGGTCACCGATGAGCATGTCCCCGTAGCCGTCACCGTCGGTGTCGCCCCCCATGGCCACGTCGTAGCCGACGCGGGAGTCGTAGTACTCGCCGGTGTAGCTGGCGGCAGCGTTCGACAGGTCGAAGCTGCCCAGGGCGCTGGCCTGGCCCAGCACCAGATAGGCGGTGTCACAGTACTGGGCGCCCACCAATAGATCGTCGTAGCCGTCATCGTTCACGTCCCCCGCGCCTGCGACCGAGAAGCCGGTGCTGCAGATCGCGGTACCGATCAGCGAGCCATCCGCTTCGGAGAGGGTCGCATCGACGCTCACCGGGCCCAGCCAGACGTAGGCCGCGCCGGTATAGTCGTCCCCCGAATAGGTGGCCCCGATGATGAAGTCGTCGTAGCCGTCGGCGTTCACGTCCCCGGCCGCACCGACTGCGTAGCCGAAGGCGTCCCCGCTGCTGTGGGTCTCCGTACCTTGGATACCCGTGAGCTTGACCGGAGCGTCGGCCAGGCTCCCCGAGCCGGTCAGGGGGCCGTGGATGAGGTAAGCCGCGCCCGCCGAGGTACCCCCGCTCTCCTCGAGAAAGGCGCCCACCAGGAGGTCGTCGTAGCCGTCGGCGTTGGTGTCCCCGACCACGGCCGTCGACCAGCCCGCATAGTCCCCGGCGGCCTCGCCCGTCAGCACGATGCCGTCGGACAGCGAGCCGTGGCATGGGGTGGTCAGGCCGTCGCAGTCGTTGTCCACCGCGTCGCAGAACTCCTCGGCGCCGGGGTACACGGCGTCGTCGCCGTCGTCGCAGTCGGTGTCGTCGGCGATGTAGCCGCTGTGGGCCTCGCAGAGATCGGCCGTGGTGGCGGCATCGCCGAAGCCGTCCAGGTCGCTGTCGAAGTAGTAGGTGTCGGTCCCGCTCACCGGGTCGTCGTCGTCGTCGACCAGTCCGTCGCAGTCGTTGTCCACCCCGTCGCAGGTCTCGGTGGCCGCGGGGTGGATCCTGCGATCCTCGTCGTCGCAGTCGTCGCTGTTGTCCGCGTAGCCGCTGGGGGGTTCGCAGATCTCGATCACGCCATCGGCTACGCCGTAGCCGTCCCCGTCGCCGTCGGGGTACCAGTCGGTGGGATCGAAGACGGTGTCGTCATCGTCGACCAGTCCGTCGCAGTCGTTGTCCACCCCATCGCAAGCCTCGGTCGCGCCCGTCCAGGCCAGCGGCTCGCTGTCGTCGCAGTCTCCGCTGTTGTCCACGTACCCGCTGGGCTGCTCGCAGGCCTGGGTGCTCGACGCGCTCGCTCCGTAGCCGTCGCCATCGGCGTCGGCGTACCAGGTGCTGGCGTCCTCGGCGTCGTCCTCGTCCACATCATCGTCGCAGTCGTTGTCGATTCCGTCGCAGAGCTCGGTGGCTTCGGGGTTGACCGACGCATCGCCGTCGTCGCAGTCGCCACCCTGCTCGATGAGGCCGCTGGGCGCTTCACAGGCCTGGGTGGGGTGATCGTCGTCCCCCCAGCCGTCTCCGTCGGCGTCCGCATAGAAGTCCAGGTACTGGACATCCGGGTCCTCGTCGTCGGTCAGCCCGTCGCAGTCGTCGTCCAGCCCGTTGCACGCCTCGTCCGCCCCCGGGTGGACGCCGGCATCGCTGTCGTCGCAGTCCGTGGCGTCGGTGACGTAGCCGGTGGGGTGGTTGCAGGCCTCGACCTCGGCCCCCGGGTCGCCGTAGCCGTCGCTGTCGGCGTCCAGCCAGTAGGTCTCGGCGGCTCCGGTGCCGGGGTCGTCGTCGTCGCAGTCTTCGAGCCAGGTGACGCCGTCACCGTCGGCATCCAGGCGTGCGGCTCTGTCGTCCTCGCTGATGAAGCTGCAGCCGCAGAGCAACATAGCGAACAGGGGCAACGGGGAACGCCTTAGAACCATGACAGCTCCTGTAGGTACGCCTTCCCGCCCGCTCCGGCGGTGCGGGCTCCCACCAGGATCTCCGGCACTCCGTCGCTGTCGGTGTCCAGGTCGCCCGTCAGACTCTGGCCGGTGTACGAATAGTTTTCGCCCCCCTCCAGGACGGCGTCCGCATCCGCCAGGTTGAGGGTTCCGCCGAGAGGGCTGCACAGCACATAGGCGGCCCCCTCGAAGCTGCCGAAGCTGCCGGTGACGTACGGAGCCCCCACCAGGACATCGTCCCCGCCGTCACCGTCCAGGTCCTCGAGCCACTCCACGTCCCACCCGGCCGAACCGCCACTGACCGCGCCTTCCAGGACGGCGTCCGCCGACACGAGAGACATGTCCGCGGTGATGGGACCCTGGATCAGGTAGACCGTCCCTTCGTAGGAGGGGTCACCTAGCAGTACGTCGTTGTAGCCGTCGCCGTTGTGGTCGCCCCGGATCGCGACGCTGTAGCCTGCTCTCGAGTTCACAGGCCCATCCAGCGTCACATCGGCATCGGCCAGGCTCATGTCCGCGCTGATGGGGCCGTGGAAGAGGTAGGCGGAACTCAGGCTGCCGGCCGTGTATTCGCAGCCGATGACCAGGTCATCGAAGCCGTCGGCGTCGATGTCGCCGTCGCAGGCCAGCCCGTATCCGGCCTCTTCGTCGGTGTTCTGTGCGGTGATGACCACGTCCACGTCCTCGACGGACATTTGCCCCGGCGCTGTGGTGCCGCCGAAGAGCAGGTAGACCACCCCGTCGTCCTCCCCGGGGGCGCCTACCAGCAGATCCTCGTAGCCGTCGTGGTTCAGGTCGCCACCGGAGGCGAGGGAGTACCCGGCGTAGCCCATGTTGGTGCTACCCAGCAGGATCCCGTCTGCATCGGAAGCGCTGCCCGAGGCGGTGACGGGGCCCAGCCAGAGGTAGGCTCCACCGTGGTAGCCGTCCAGAGTTCGCCGGGCGCCAACTGCGATGTCCACATGACCGTCGGCGTTCAGGTCCCCTACGGCCGCAGACTCACCGAGCTGGTCGGACTGGTCCTCACCCGTGAGCGTGTAGTCCGCGGCCGTCAGGCTCATGTCCGCGGTGATGGGTCCGTGGACGAGGTAGGCCGCCCCCGCAGACGCGGGGCTGCTGCCGGCGTTCAGGCCGGTGACGAGCACATCGTCGAAGCCATCGCTGTCCACATCCCCCAGCGCGGCGACCGCGTAGCCTGCAGATTCACCGCTGGAACCGCTGATCTGGACGGCGTCGGTCAATAGCCCGCCGCAGGGGTACAGCGTGCCGTCGCAGTCATCGTCCACCAGGTCGCAGATCTCCTCGGCATCAGGGTGGATCTCCACGTCGCCGTCGTCGCAGTCCGTGTCGTCGTCCACGTAGCCGCTGCGCTCCTCGCACAGCTCCAGTGGCACGCCTGCGTCTCCGTAGCCATCCCCGTCGCTGTCGATGTAGCGGACGAAGGCGTCGACCACCCCCGTGTCCTCGTCGTCCAGCAGTCCGTCGCAGTCGTTGTCGATCCCGTCGCAGGACTCCGAGGCCGCCGGGTTGACGGCCGCGTCGCTGTCGTCACAGTCCTCGCCGTAGGTCAGGTAGCCGCTGGGGGGC
>CAZHIK010000179.1:0-11948 GCA_964532635.1 uncultured Enterobacterales bacterium | reverse complement strand
GGTAGCTCACGAAGCCGGTCAGAATCCCTGTGGAAGGGCACTATCGCTCGTCCTCGACTCCCGCGGTCCACTCCACGTACGTCGGCGCGGTGCACGCGCTGTTGGTGCAGACCTGGTAGTCCAGGGTGCCGGACAGCTCGGCGGGGGCGTCGGGGGGGAGCTCGACGGACAGCTGTACCTGGCCCTCGAGGACCCAGGCGGTGCCCAGGGCTTCACCCAGCTCCTTCTCCTCGCCGGTGGGGATGGGCATCACCAGGTCGGGCAGCTGCTCGATGGCCACCACCAGAGGACGGGAGATGGTCTCGTTGGCGCCGTAGACGTGGAAGCCTTCGCCCACCTGCAGCTCCACCACCAGCCGGCCCTCCTCGAGCCAGGCGGCGGTGTGCACGGCGTTGTCCCAGTCGGGGGCTTCCGGCTCCACGTGCTCCTGCGTCTCGGGCTCCGGCTCGACGGGCTCGGGGGCGGCCTCGAACGCACCAGCACTCCAGGCGGCCACCCGGGCCACGATGTCGTCCACGTGGGCACGCTTCATGTGGTTGACATGGATCTCGCGGTAGACCAGGGTGCCGTCGGGGGCCACCACGAAGGTGGTGGGGTAGGGCAGCTCGGCGCGCTTGTCATGCTGCAGGCCCCAGCTGGCCCAGGTCTCGGCGGTGGCGTGCACGAAGCTGTGGTCGAAGCCCTCCTTGTCCTTCACCTCGGCCAGCACCTCGGGGCTGTCGTTGGTGAGCACCACCAGGGTGCCGCCGGCGGCCTCGATCTCTTCGCTGTGGGCCTGGTAGTCGCGCAACTGCGCGACACACCACGCTCACCAGTCCGCCGATCGGATCAGCTCGAGCACCACCACCCGGCCGCTGGGATCGGGCAGGGTGATGGCCTCGCCGTCGGTGGTGGTCAGCTCGGCGGCGAAGGGCTGGCCGGGGGTGGGCACGCCGGCCAGCTCGGAGCCGGCGGCGCCGATGGTGTCGGGTTCCACCCGGTGGGTGGCGCAGCCCAGGGCGAGGGCCGCGGTGGCGAGGATGCCGAGCTTGCTGGGCATGGGGACCTCCTTCTAAGAGCTCACGATGTAATCCCGCGCGCATGTGGGTGGCAGCCAGGCTGCCCGACTGGTGGGGTCGTATACGGGCGAGGGCGCGGCGGGTGTCCGCTAGACACGCGGGGGAAGATCCCAGGTCGGCCGCACCGAGTGCAGTGCCACGCCGCCGCGTTCGCGCACCACCACGTGGCACTGGATCGCTTCGCTGACCTGCCACGGCCACAGCTCGAGCGCGCCCCCCCGCACGGTCTCGGGCTCCACGCGAGGTTGCCAGGCGCGGGAGTCGCAGGGCGCCTTGCGGTAGGACGGTTGCCAGCCGTCGTCGACCCACTCGCTCCACATCAGCCCGAGGAAACCCCACGGGTTGCTGTCGGCGTCGACCGAGGGTGACCCGGCGACGCGGGCTGCGTACCGCTCGGGGTCCTCGTCGCCCGACAGCCAGCTGCGGCAGGCGGCCCGTGCGACCCACTCCCACTCGGCCTCGCTGGGCAGCCGCGCCCCCAGGGCCGCCACCAGCCGGGGTGCGGTCTCGTAGTCGACGCGGGCTACGCCGTGGGGATTGGCGGCCTCGACCGGCGCGGTGGTGCGGGCGGCCTGCTCGCCCAGCAGGGGGCGCTGGGAGAGAAGGAAGGGGGACACCTCGACCAGGCGGGTCGGCCGGCAGTCCTTGCGCAGCGCCTTGGCGTGCTCCACGGCCTCCTCGCTTCCGAGCCGCTTGGCCAGGGCGGTGAGTCCGCGCACCTCGTCGCGACGCAGGCCCATCTCGAAGCTGCCACCGCAGACGGCCACCACGGTCAGCCCGCTGTGCACATGGCGCAACCGAGCGAGCGAGGACTCGCCGAGGGGTTCAGCCTCGGCCCAGCCGCTTCCCAGCGCCGCGACGAGGGCCCGTGTGACCGCGGCCCTCCCCGCTTCCCCCGCACGAGCCCAGGCCTCGAGCGTGGCCAGCTCGGGCCAGTCTGCGGCGTGCGTGGGCGGAGGGGCTGCTTCGCGGAAGGCGGGGCGCCTGCGTTCGATGCGCTCCATGAACAGGTCGATCACGTCTTGCTCGTAGCAGGGCTGCCGGTAGCTGGGGAGCGCCCGGATCTGGGCCGGGGTCAGCTCCGTGGTCCAGTCGGCGGCGGTGCCCAGGCCCAGGGCGATCCCGATGGGCTCGTAGTCCTCGTCGCGCAGGCCGTAGCCCAGCCGGCTCGCGGTCTCGATGGCGCGCAGGATCGTGGCCGCCAGGACCTCGCGGTCATCCGTGGAGGGCAGCGTGATCTCCAGCTTCGCCGCGATGGCGCGCATGCGGTGTACGCCGAGGGCGACGAGCCCGGGGATCACGAAGGGAAACTCGCGGGGATTGGCCATGGGGCTCCCTGCTGGGTCGGTGGGATCTCGCTCCCACCTTCCTAGCCAGCGCGGCCCCGGCGGGCCTGCGGGAGGGAACCTTTCCGTCAACGGAATGTCAACAGCCCCGAACCACCCTGGAGGCTTTCCATGCTCCGTCGCACCCTCGCCCTGTTCGCGCTGCTCACCCTTCCCGCTATGGCTCAGGAGGAGCCCATCGACGAGACCCTGCCCCCAGACAGCGATCGGCGGACTCGCTACCAGAGCGTGACCCACATCGACTTCGAGAAGATCGACGTCGCGGCCACCCTCGAGGGCCCCGGCATCGACCTCATCTCCGAGCCCCATCGCGAGGGCTTCAATCCCCTGATTCGGCTGCGGGGCAACTTCAACGACATGATGGATCAGTCCGTCGCCGAGGTCCGGTAGCCCCAGGGCGGGGCGATACGGTAGGATCCTCCCGTCCCCGGTCCCCGGATATCCCATGCATCGCCTCGCCCTGCTCGCTCTGCTGCTGCTGCCCTCCGCCATGGCCGGGGGCAAGGTCATCCGCACCGACGACTACAAGAAGATGAAGGGGCTGCCCGGAGACCTCGGCATCGTGCTGGTGGGTGACGCCACCTACGAGATCCAGCGCAGCAAGAAGGACAAGGAGGTCATCGGGGCCAGCTTCTGTCCCGAGCTGGTGCGCTTCTTCAAGTCCACCGACACCTTCGGCCTGGTGCGCTGCGTGGTGGTTCCCGGCGGCAATGTGGGCGTGGACCGCGAGCTGGAGCTGGGCAAGGAGACCCTGGAGATCGAGCTGCCGGCCGACGGCACCACCTTCCCCATCGATCGCCGAGAGCCTGCGGTGATCCTGTTCGTCGAGGACCTCAAGGTGCTCAACACCCTCGAGCGCGACGATCTGCGCGCCCTCGAGGACGCAGGCGCCTCGGCCTTCAAGAAGCCGATCACCCTCTTCGGGCGCTTCGCCTGGTGGGACAACAGCAACGGCGCGCTGATGGCCTACCAGAGCTTCGACGCCACCACCACCCGGGTCCTCTACGACGGCGCGGATCCCCAGTGGGAGGATCTGGCCTGGTACCTGACCCGCGAGCACCTGGGCAAGGGCATGCCCTTCGAGTTCACTTGGTAGCGGGCTCAGTCATCCTGCTCCTCGTCGCGCTCATCGTCACGTTCGTCCTCCTCGAAGTCTGGCCGCCGGTAGCCCTGGGAGCGCTCGGAGCGCCAGTCGTAGCAGTGGCGGGTCGCGCAGGCGTTGCGGGAGAAGTAGCGACAACGGGAGCAGGTGTTGGCAGAACCGATCATGTGTGTCTCCTGGATGGGTCGTGGGGCAGGAGGGCTCCGAGGATCAGTGTGACCGCCGCGGGCCCATCGGGAAGCCGTGGGGAGCGGCCTTGTGAGCGTTCCCACCCTCAATCCACCCAGCTGCCCACCTTCTTGTAGTGCACGCCAAAGGCGATGCAGGCCACGGCGGCCAGCACCAGCCACATGGCCAGGGCGCCGGGGGTGGAGGCCACCTGCCCCAGGTCGCCGGTCCAGTCCAGCACCGGCCGGGCCACCCAGTTGTTGGCCAGTGCGATCATGGCGACGCCGACCAGGAACTGCAGGGCGCTGTAGATGTTGGTGTGGGTCAGCACGCCCAGCTTGCCGCGGTCGTCGAGGCGGAAGCGCTCGAGCACCACACGGATGATGGGGTGGGTGAGCAGGTACAGCCCAGCCAGGGTGCCGCTGTGCTCGATGAGGGGCAGCAGGGCCAGGAAGAGCAGGAACTGGGCGGTGTGGGCCGCGGTGGCGTAGACCTGGGCCGGATGGATGGGCACGCCGCGCAGCTCTGGGCGGGTACGGACCACCTTGCTGTGCTCGCTGTGGTAGCAGACGCTCACCGCGCCGTCGGTGGGCTTGCCGTGGCAGCAGCCGTAGACGAAGCAGCCCAGCCGGCAGATGGCCTCGCCCAGGGGCATGGCCAGGGCCCAGGCGTCCAGGATGGGCAGCACGGAGACGTCGGCCCAGCGGGCCCAGCCGAACATGGCGACTGCACCACCGAACACCCCACCGTGCAGCATGTAGCCGGGCTTGATGAGGGTCCGGATGGGCTCGCGGAAGATGGCGGTGCCATCCAACAGCACCGAGAAGCCCCGGGCTCCCAGCAGCACTCCGGGCAGGAAGAGCAGCACGCTGATGTTGACCATCTGCACGGGATCCAGGCCCACGGCGCCGTAGTACCAGGCCGCGATGGCCAGCCCGGCACTGAAGGCCGCGGCCACCAGCAGGCCGTAGGTGACGAAAACGAAGTCCCCGAAGCGGAACAGCACGGTCTTGTTGTGGAAGTCCATCAGCCAGGTGGCGGTGTGGCGGGCGGCGGCGGTGATCATGGGCCTTCTCCGGGTGTCCCCTGGGGTTTAGGCACGTCGCTCACCGCCCGAGTGCTCCAGGAGCGGCACTGTATGCACCGCTACGAGGAATCCCCGGCTGCTGTGACTAGGTTGCTCGGCGTGCGTCCACACCCTGGAGGAGCCCCATGCGAGCCGAGCAAGCCCACCAGCTCTACCTGCAGCACAAGCCGTACCGTGGCGATGCGCTGGACCGTCACTGCCAGCGCTTGGCCGCCTTCACCCTGATGCAGGCGGAGCTGAACGGGGTGGAGCTGGAACCCGACCTCGTGCGGGCCACAGCCTGGCTGCACGACATCGGCTTGCTGGTGAAGGTCCCGGGCACCCACAACTACCTGGACCGTGGGCTGCGCTTCGTGGAGCCGCTGGTGGATGCGTGGGACCTTTCGGCGGCTCAGCGTGGGATCTTCGAGTAGATGATGCTCTACAACCACTCGGCCCGTCCCCTGGCCGGCCTGTGCGACGAGGCGGAGATGATGCGCCGGGCGGTGCAGGTGGAGCACAGCTTCGGGGTGATGACCCATGGTCTGGATCGCGCGCGGGTGCGCGCAGTGTTCAGGCAGCATCCCCGTCGAGGCCTCACCCCGGTGCTGCTGGACTTCGGCCGCATCACCGTGCTGCACGACGGGCCGGGCCAGCTGTGGCACATCTTCAGGCCGACGGTGAGGGCCCGCGAGGCGGAGCTGCGGGCGAGCGCGTAGAGCCCTTGGCGAGCTCGGGCGGCGGTCTCCCCGCAGCGGTGGTGACGGCAGTTCGCGGGGCTAGTCGTCTTCCCACAGGGCCCCGGCGGCCCAGTCGGCCGTGCCGGTTGCAGCGGTGGAGTGGCCCCCCGAGACGCTGCTGTTGTTGCCACTGGCGTCGCAGGCGGCGCCACCGGAGACGCTGCTGTAGTCGCCGCTGGCTTCGTTGTCGTAGCCCCCCGAGACGGTGCTGTAGTCACCACTGGCGGTGACGGAGTGGCCCCCCAGGACGCTGCTGGCGTCGCCGCTGGAGTCGCTGAAGTAGCCCCCCGTGATGGTGGCGAAGTAGCCGCTGGCTTCGTTGAGGCTACCGAACGCCACCGTGGCCTCGCCACTCAGCGTGTTCTGCTGGCCCGCCAGCAGCCCACCCCATGAGCCGAAGCTGTGATACCTGCCCACGATGAGGTTGTGGGAGCCGGTCCTGTCGAAGCCCGCGCCGCTGTCTTCGTTGTAGCCCACGAACAGGTTGCCCAGGCCGTTGACGGTGGCGTTGGTGGAGCCCGCGCCAGACTGGATGTGGACGTTGGCGCCGTCGAACACGACGCTGTCGGTGGCGGTGTCGACGCTGAGGTAGTCGAGCAGGTCCACGAGGGTGGCGTCGACGGCGTCGGTGCTGTAGCCCTGGCTGCCCACCCAGGCCTGGGTGGCGTAGGCGCTCAGGTCGATGCCCGCGACGGCGCTGTCCACGTAGCTCTCGCTGGCGAGTTCGCTGATGTCGCTGGCCAGCAGGTAGTCGGCTTCGACGGTGGAGACGCGATCGTGAACGCTCGCCAGGTCCGAGGCCAGCGCGTAGTCGGCCTCGATGGAGGCCAAGCGTTCGTCGTGGTCGTCGACTGCATCGGCGAGGGCTGTGAGGTCGAGCCCGCCGGTGATGGCCGCGATCTCCGCCTCGAGGGCCACGATGTCTTCGTCGTGCTCCTGCTGCAGCGTGATCAGGTCGTTCTGCAGTGTCGCGATGTCACCCGCGTGCTCCAGCTGCAGCGCAGCCAGCTCGAGCTGCAGCGCCTCGAGCTCGGCGGGATCGACCGTCTCTTCGTCTCCGCAGGCCATCAGTACGGTGGAGCAACAGAGCACGGACAGTGTGGATCGCAGGGTCATGGACGTCTCCCGGTGAGCAGGTGCCTCAACAACTTGTAGCAGTTCGATGGGGAGAATGACAGAAGCGCGAGCCCTCCCTCGATGGAGAGAACGGCGTGTCGAGCCGGGAACGTACCCGCACGCTACCGCAGAGGGGTTGGGGCCCCTCTGCGGCCATGCAGCCCAGGGCGCTGTGCGCGCTTCTACTCTACGAAGGAGCCCTGCATCACCGCCGTGACCTCGCAGGGGAAGGTGGTCCCCATGTAGGACTCGACCTTCTTGCACTGGGTCCCGGCGCAGTCCACCGACATCACCTGGTTGACCGTGATGGCCGTCTCGCTCGAGAACGAGCCAGTCATGTCGGCGGTGATGGTCAGGGTGGCGTCCACGCCGTCCATGGTCTCCTCACCGACCTCCCAGGTCTCGCAGGTGAAGTCCATGTCGGTGAGCGTGCAGGTGATATCGAGGTCGGTGGTGTCCGGATCGTCATCGATGTCGTGGACGCGGAAGGTGCCGTCGCCGTTGTCTTCCAGCTGCCAGGTGTCTTCGTCCGGCTCTGCGGTGTCGGGCTCTTCATCACCGAAGCCGCAGCCGTCTTCCAGGGTCTCGTTGCTGTCGGTCTGCCAGGTGCCGGTGGTGGGGGCGAAGGCCTCCTCGGGGGCGGTGTCGTTCGTGTCTGGTCCGGTGTCGTCGGGTTTGTCGCCGCAGGCCACCAGCGCGGCCATGATGAGCAGGTACATGTCTCCTCCGGGGTCGTGGGTTCGAGGCACCCGGCCCATGGGGCGGGGGGCCTCTGATTGGACACACTACGATGTGGGAACAGAAAGAACAAACGATGCTACCCTGCTGGAGCGCCCTTCGTCGGAGGCCCCATGACCCACGTCGCCCATCCACTGCTCGCCCTCGCCCTGCTCACCGCCGCCGCTCTGCCCGGCATCGCCCACGCCACCTGCGGTGACGGAGTGCTGGACGCTAGCGAGGAGTGCGACGACCTCAACACCGCCGACAACGACGGCTGCGACTCGAGCTGCATGATCGAGGACGGCTACGAGTGCGTCGAGGCCAGCTTTGCGCTGGACTTCGCCGAGACCATCACCACGGTGGACCCCTCCCACTCCACGCCCTCGTGGACCTTGAGCAGCGACGGCACCACCATCACCCAGTCCCTGAACGCCTTGCCGGCGGTCTACGTCTCCACCCTGCCGGCGGTGGGGGTGTCCATGACCTTCGATCTGACGGTCAACACCACCAGCGACGATGACTACATCGGCTGGGCCATCGGCTACGACGCGGGTGAGGGCTCGTCTTCCACGGCTGACTGGCTGTTGTTCGACTGGAAGCAAGGGGACCAGACCTGGTCCAGCGCCGTCGGCTACGCCGGGCTGCGCATGTACCGAGTCACCGGCGCCATCGACGACAGCTACGAGCTGTGGGGGCACACCGACAGCGTCAGCGAGATCGCCCAGGGCCTCACCCTGGGCTCCACGGGCTGGTCGGACAACACCACCTACTCGGTGCAGGTGGACTACAGCACCACCCAGGTGGACGTCTACGTGGACGGCACCCTCGAGTTCAGCGAGTCAGGCAGCTGGCCCACGGGCAACTTCGGCTTCTACAACTTCTCCCAGGAGAGCATCGAGTACACCCTGACCGCGCCCCTGGACCAGAGCGTGTGCGCTGAAGCCGACAGCGACGGCGACGGCATCACCGACCTGGTCGAGGACGCCATCGGCACCGATCGGGAGGACGCTGACAGCGACGGCGACGGCATCGACGACTTGAGCGAGGTGGTGGACACCGACGACCCGGTGGACAGCGACGGCGACGGGATCATCGACGCCATCGACGCCGACGACGACGACGACGGCATCGACACCATCGACGAGGACCTCGACGCCGATGGCGATCCGACCAATGACGACAGCGACTCGGACGGCACCCCCGACTACCTCGACGACGACGACGACGACGACGGCGTGCCAACCGCCAGCGAGGACTACGACGGCGACGGCGATCCGGCCGACAACGACGCCGATGGCGACGGCGACCCCGACTACCTCGACACCGACAGCGACGACGATGGCTACGACGACGCCAGCGACTGCGCCCCCATCGACGCCAGCGTCAACCCCGACGCCACCGAGATCTGCGACGGCGTGGACAACGACTGCGACGGCACCGTGGACGAGGACGACGCGAGCGACGCCAGCACCTGGTACGCCGACAGCGACGGCGACGGCTACGGCGATCCGGGCTCCACCACCACCGCCTGCAGCCAGCCCAGCGGCTACGTGGCCGACGACACCGACTGCGACGACGGCGTCGCGTCCACCTACCCGGGTGCCACCGAGTACTGCGACGGCGTGGACAACGACTGTGATGGCACCACCGACGAGGACGACGCGGCCGACGCCAGCACCTGGTACGCGGACAGCGACGGTGACGGCTTCGGCGACTCCACCGACAGTACCCAGCAGTGCTACCAGCCCAGCGGCTATGTCTCGGATGGTACCGACTGCGACGACGGCGCTGCCTCGGTCTACCCGGGAGCCGACGAGTACTGCAACGGCATCGACGACGACTGCGATGGCCTGGTAGACGAGGGCACGCCCGTGGACGTGCAGACCTGGTACGCCGATCTCGACGGCGATGGCTATGGAGATGCCGGCAGCACGGTCATCGCCTGCACCCAGCCCAGCGGGTACGTCCTGACCGACACCGACTGCGACGACACGGATGCCGCGGTCTTCCCCGGCGCCACCGAGTACTGCAACGGCATCGACGACGACTGCGATGGGAACCTGGACGAGCCCGAGGCGGTAGACGCGACAGACTGGTACCCTGACACCGATGGCGACGGCTACGGTGACCCGGCCTTCAGCGACCACGAGTGCTACCAGCCCAGCGGCTGGGTGGCGGACAACACCGACTGCGACGACACGGACGCCGCCGTCAACCCGGGCCAGGACGAGCTCTGCAACGGCATCGACGACGACTGCGATGGCGTGGTTGACGAGTCGGACGCCATCGACGCCAGCACCTGGTACGGCGACACCGACGGCGATGGCTTCGGCGACGCCGCCAGCTCGGTCAACGCCTGCGACCAGCCCAGCGGCTACGTGGCCGACGACACCGACTGCTACGACGGCGACGCCACCATCAACCCCGACGCCGAGGAGATCTGGTACGACGGCGTCGACCAGGACTGTGACGGCGCCAGCGACTACGACCAGGACGGCGACGGCTACGACCACTGGGAGCACGGGGGCGTGGACTGCGATGACGAGGACGACGGTATCCACCCCGACGCCGAGGAGATCTGGTACGACGGTGTCGACCAGGACTGCGACGGATCGTCCGACTACGATCGCGACGGCGACGGCTACGACTCCGAGACCTACGGCGGCGACGACTGCGACGACGCCGACGCCGACAAGTACCCGGGCGCCCCCGACGACTGGTACGACGGGGAGATCTTCGACTGCGACCGCACCAACGACTACGACGGCGACGGCGACGGCTTCGACTCCCACGAGTACGGCGGTGAGGACTGCGACGACGCCGCCTCGGACGTCAACCCCGACGCCGAGGAGATCTGGTACGACGGCGTGGACCAGGACTGCGACGGTAACGACGCCGACCAGGACGGCGACGGCTACAACTTCGACGGCGACTGCGACGACACCGACGCCGACATCTACCCGGGCGCCCCTGGTTGGAGTGAGACCTGCGAGGAGTTGACCGGTGACACGGACTACCTCGACACCGGCGCTGGCAAGCCCAGCGGCGACTGTGGCTGCTCCGGTGCGCCGGCCGCCGCGCCCGCCTTCGCCCTGCTGCTGATGGGCCTGGTGCCCCTGGTCCGCCGTCGAGATCCATGATCCGTCAACTTGGGGGAGGACTTCACGTCCTCCCGCTGGCTTCCGGACTCTTCGCGGCCAGCATCGCCTGCACCACCACCGTCCCCTACGCCTCGGTGGAGCCGCTGCCCGTCCCCGAGCAGGGAACGCTGTTCCCCTGGGTCAGGGTCTTCGACGGTGACGCCATGCTGGGACACATGGATGTGCTGGTGCAGGGCGATAGCGTCACGGCCGTGGCCCCCGCCGGCAGCCTCGATCCGGCAGCCGTGGGTCGTGTGGTGGTCTGCGATGACTGCACCTTGCTGCCCGGGCTGATCGATCTGCACATCCACCCGGAGGTGGACGGATCGGCGCCCTGGCACATGCACCTGCCCCAGCCCCTCGACCACGGCCGTGCCTACCTGCACGCCGGGGTCACCACCGTGCTGTCCGCAAAGGGTGGGCCAGGGCAGCGAACCTTCGAGCGCGCGGCCGAGCGGGGCTCTCCACCCGTGCCCCACCTCTACAGCTCCGGCCCCAGCCTCACCGGCGTGGGCAGCCACCCCGTGCCCCTGCTCCAGGACACGGTGCCCTGGCCCGCCAAGGGCATAGCCGTGCGCTTGCAGCCCACCGCCGGCAGCGCCGCCGAGGCCCGCGCCGAGGTGCAGCGTGTGGCCGCCACCGAGGCGCCGCCCTTCTTCAAGATCTACTTCGACAGCTTCCCCATGGGCAGCCCCCACATGGAGCCCTGGGTGATGCGGGCAGCGGTCCATGAAGCCATCGCCCAAGGTATGCGCCCGGTGGTCCACGCCGGCACCGCCCAGGACGCCGTGGACGCCGCCGAGGCCGGCGCCGAGCTGTTGATGCACGCCCCCTTCGGCAGCCTGCTCACCGAGCGCCAGGCCGAGCGCATCGCGGCCACCGAGGTGGCGTTCCTGCCCACCCTGCGCGCCTTCTCGTGGCCAGTGGAGCTCATGCAGGGCGAGGTGACCGACTTCGAGCGCCACGGCGTGGCCCAGGAGATCCGAGCCGCCTTCGACGCCGTGCCCGAAGGCTACGCCCAGACCACCGGCATGGGCCAGTGGATGCAGGACTTCGGCACCATCACCGAGACCCTGCGGGCCAACGCGGCCACGCTGTCCCAGGCCGGCGTGCCCTTGCTCGTGGGCACCGACTGCGGGGTGAGCGGGGTGTTCCCGGGGGCCGGGCTGCACGCCGAATTGGACGCGCTGGTGGACATGGGCCTGTCGCCAACGGAGGTTCTGCACGCCGCCACGGCCGCCAACGCCGACTTCCTGGACCCGGAGCGCAGCTTCGGGCGCATCGCCCCGGGCCAGCGGGCGGACCTGCTGCTGGTGCAGGGGGACCCGACCGAAGACCTCGCGGCGGTGCACGCGATTCGGGGGGTGTGGTTGGAAGGGGTGGAGCTTCGGAGGATTGGAGTGGACGGACATCCAGAGGAGGACATCTCGCGGCGGGGAGACTTCTAGCGGCCGCTCCTCGCGCCCCCGGCGGGCCATCAATTCTCGAGTCC
>CAZHIK010000178.1:0-11958 GCA_964532635.1 uncultured Enterobacterales bacterium | reverse complement strand
GGTCCTGCTGGTCCACGGAGGCAGGGCCGAGCCAGGCGACCAGGCCCGCGGGGACGCCCGGCTCGCCCGGCGCCTGGCGGGAGACCTCCAGCTCCGAGGGCATCGCCCCCTGCTCCCCCACCCCACTCCACCCGGAGCCCCACTTTCCCTGGTGCTGGACCGCGGCCTGGAGGACTGTGACGCCCTGGTGCTGCTGCTGTCGGCGGCCTCGTCCGACGCCCCGACCACCGCCCTGGCCCTCGAGCGCACCGCCGCCAGGGGTTGGCCTGCGTGCATCACGGTGAGCACCGACAGCACCATGCCGCCCTACTCATTGCTGCCCCTGCTCGAGCGCGCCCGCGTGCACAGCTGCACCGACGGTCGTGCCTACGATGCGCTGCTCGACGCCATCAGCGAACAGCTGGATGCGATGATGGCCGACGCTGTCCTGCGCGGTCCCCGCGACGCTCGGCCTCGGGCCTGGCCTCCTCCGGTCGGAGCGGTCGGAGGCAACCAGCGGCCCGGGCCGAAGGCCCTCTCCGAGCTGACGGCCCTCCCCCAGCCGGGCTGGACCATCCACCAGGAGCTGCTGGTCCGTCCGCTGCAGCTGCACCGGGACCAGGAACGAACCACCCTCGATGTGGACCGACGGGGCGTTGAGCAGGTGGTGGTGACCACCGCGGCCAAGGCCGCCCTGTGGACCTCCACCTTGGGCTCCCACGCGGGACTCGCCGCCGCCGAGGCCTGGGAGGGCTGGGTCGAGGCCAACCTTGTGAGAGGTGAGCCCACCGAGCCGCCCGCGGTGGCCATGCCCTGCCTGCGCTGGGGTGGGGCTGGTGTTCTTCCCCTGGTGCGCTGGCGGGGCGAGGACTGGGTCCCCCTCCTCTTCCGGGACATCCCCCCCGTGGGCTGGAACCTCCCCCTGGGCGCCTCGGGCCACGGCGACGACCTGAACGACCCCATCACCTGGGGCCGACGGGAGCTGCTCGAGGAGCTCATCGTGCTCCACGGCACCCCCCAGCACGGCAAGCCCATCGCCCTGCGCTCCCTGCTGCTGCCAGGCCGCCCGCCCCGCGAAGCCCTGGACGAAGCCATCGACGCAGCCGCGCAGACTCTAGCCCTGCGGGCGAGCTGCGATCAACTCCCCGTGGTCCCGGGTGCCCCCTCCTCACTCACCGAGGGTGCCGGGCTCGAGCAGGCCATCCCATGCGCGTCCCTCCCCACCGGCAGCGATCTGCGAGTGTGCAGTGAAGACGGCGTACGCCTTCACCACAACCTGCTGCTGGCCCCGGTACCCCTCGAGCTCGGCATCGACGTAGCCGAGATCCTGCACTTCGAGCTGGGCGAGCACGACACCATCCTGGACGGCGAGGTGCTGGAGCGCGACGACGGTCGCCTGGAGTTGGTGCGAATGCCCGTAGCCATGTTCCGAGCCAACGCGCTGCGGCGGCTGTTCGGGTCCGATGCGCCGGCCCTCGAGCCCACCAAAGAGCTCCCTCGCTCGCAGCGCTGCTCTGGGCTCCGGCCAGAGGATCTCCACATCTTCCCATGGGATGTGCGCCGTCGGCGTGAGCTGGCCCTGGGCAGCCGCATGGTCGACGGCACCGTGCCCACCGCTGAGCGGGCGCGCCTGCGCCGCTGGCACGATCGGCTCGGCCAGTACTTCTTGGACGACAGCGGCCAGCCCTCGGGGCAGCGGCCGTGCGACCTGTTCGTGGGCGCCACCGCCCGCCTGCTCCAGGCCTGGGCGCGGCTGCCGCGCTGACTCAGTCCACGAACACCCGCGCGTCGAGGGCGAGGCCCCCTTCACCCTGGTCGTGGATCCGGAAGGGGTTGATGTCCAGCTCTCGGATGGCAGGGGCGGCCTGCAGCAACGCGCCCACGCGAACGATGGCGTCGACCGCCGCGTCGAGGTCCAGGGGGCCGCCACCCCGCACGCCGTGGAACAGGGCGCTGCCGGGCAACCCCAGCAGCATGTTCCGGGCCTGTGCATGGCTCACCGGAGCCACCCGCAGTGCCACCTGACCCATGATCTCCACCAGCACGCCACCGAAACCGGCGACCACGACAGGACCGAACTGGGGATCCCGCCGAGCTCCGATGATGAGATCCAGGCCCCGCCGCGCCATGGGCTGGACCAACACCCCGGCCTCCGCGTCGCCAGCTGCATACTCATCCAGCAGCTCGAACAGCTCGCGCGTGTGCTGCTCCACCTCCGCCAGGGTGCGCAGCCCGAGCCGCACGCCACCCAGGTCGCTCTTGTGGCTCAACACCGCCGAGGCGACCTTGACCGCGACCGGGAGCCCCAGCTCCCTGGCGGCGCGGCGGGCTTCGCCGGTGGTGGACACCACCCTCCCCGGCACCGTGGTGATGCCGACGCTGCCAACGAGCTCGAGGGCCACGTCCACGGCAGCGCCGCGCTCGGCCACCACTGCGAGGACCGAGTCTTCGGGTTCGAGCTCGAGGACCGTGTCGGCCGCCCCGTCGCCGTTGCGGAGGGTCTGCTCCCTGAGCAAGGCCAACGCCTCGATGGCGTCGGTGGGCTCCGAAAAGAGCGGGTAGCCGTTGACCCGGCGCAGCCAGGCCTGTTCTTCCGGATCGGTCACCACCACCACCACCACGGGCTTGCGCGCCGCACGCCCCAGCTCCGCCAGCTGACCGATGAGGCGACGGGAGCGTTCCTGCTCGGAAGGGCCGGTGTAGGTGTGCAGGAAGACCACAGCGTCGACTTCGTTCTGGTCGAGCGCGCCCCTTACCAGGTGGACATAGGTGTCGAAGTCGAACACATCCCCCAGGTCCAGGGGATTGGTCAATCGGACGACGCCCGCACGGCAGCGGCTCCGGATCAGATCGAAGAGCCCAGGCCCGAAGTCGGCCAGGGAGAAGCCGTGCTGCTCGCAGGCGTCCGCCACCTGGACCGCGTGCCCGCCGGAGCGGGAGATCACCGCCAGGCAGCTGCCGTGCATGGCGGGCAGGGACAGGGCGCGCACCGCGTTGGCCAGGCTGTGGCCGTCGTGGAAGCGCACCGCGCCGGCCTGCGCCAGGGCGGCGTCGACCACTTCGTCGTCACCGGCCAGTGAGGCGGTGTGGGAGGCCGCGATGTCGCGAGAGAGGGAACCCCGGTTGGCCTTCTGGACCAGCACGGGCTTGTCCGTGCTGCGCAGCAGACGTAGCAAGCGGCGACCATCGTCGATGCCCTCGAGGTACATCACCACGATGTCGGTGCGCGAATCGCGGATGAGGAACTCGAGCAGATCGCACTCGTCGACGTCGAGCTTGTTCCCGATGCTGACGAAGCGGGCCACGCCCAAGCCTTCGTGGGCCAGGAGCGACAGGTAGGCGATGCCCACTCCGCCGCTCTGGGAGATGACCGAGATCCCACCCTGGCGGTAGATGTCGGGCAACGGTGCAAACGGCACCACCAGACCGTTGTGGATGCTCGCCACCCCCAGACAGTTGGGACCGATGAACCGGATGCCCCAGCGCTGTGCGGCATCCCGCAGCTGCTGCTGGAGCGCATCGCCGTCGCCACCCTTCTCTCCGAAGCCGGCGGACTCGATGATCACGCGTTGGATGCCCGCGCGGCCGCAGTCGTCCACGATGCCTGGCACCGCCCGGGCGGGAGCGAGCACCACGGCGAGATCCACAGGCTCCGGGAGCTCGGCGAGGGAGCTGAGAATCGGGAGCCCCTGGAAGCTGCCCCCGCGGGGCCCCACCAGGTGGAGGCGCCCACCGTAGCGGAAGGTCAGCAGGTTGATGACGATGGCGCCGCCGAGGTTGTCTGGGCGGTCGGAGACGCCCACCACGGCGACGCTGCCGGCTTCGAAGAATCCTTGCAAGGCGAGTCCTCAGAGGGAGAGCGACAGGCTCCAGCCGCTGTAGACCCCAGTGGCCACGATGCGGCGGGAGTACATCAACGCCAGCCCCATTCGGCTGATACGAGCGCCCAGCCCCAGCTGCCAGGCCATCTCGTGACCGAAGCCGAGGGCCTCGGTGCTGGACCAGTCGACTCGTCGGTCGGCGTTGAACAGCAGGGCGGGGGTGATCCCGGCCTGGCCGTAGAACTCCTGCGGGCCCAGGTGCAGGCTGACGGGGAAGTCGATGCCTGCCGAGCCCGGCAGCAGCTCGTAGCCACCAGCCGAGAAGCGGTCCCAGAACAGATCGAGGCCGCCTTCCACGCCCCAGTACTTCTTGTGGGGCCCCATGAAGCTGCCCAGGCGGAGCTCCAAGCCGGAGACGCTGCTACTACCCGTGGTCCAGCTGCCGAGCACGCGGGTGCGTCCCAGCAGGGGGGCCTTCCAGTAGTGGACCCCCGCGGTGGCCCCCAAGCGGGCGCCCGCCCAGGTGCCGTTGTCGTTGCTGAAGACGCTGAGCCCGGCCACGGGACGCCAGTAGGGCTCGAGCTCCCAGCCGGACTTCGCCTGGCCCGCCGGCTCGGCTCGCAGGCTGGAGGGCAGGGCCAGCGCCGTGAGCAGCGCGGACGCCGGCAGCGCGGTTCGGAGCGCGGGCATCAGCCCTGTTCGTCGAGGAACCGCTCGAGGGACTTGTTGACCTGCTCGAGGTTGGGCGTGATCAGGGACACGATGAACTTCTCGACCTGGGGACCGAGCCTGCGTGCCAGCAGGCGGGGCACCCCGGGCACCTTGGCCATGTCGATCTCGAGATCCCCGCTGAGGTGCACCTTGGTGCGGCTGCCCTCGACGGTGAAGGTGTTGCGGCCCTTGCAGGTGACCTTGTCGCGGAACACGCGGGTCTTGATCTCCCAGTCGCAGATGAAGGCGGCCTCGTCCCAGCGGGCGTAGTCGTCCCACTCGAGGGCTTCGGGCTTGAGCACGACCTTGAGCGCGGTGGGGACCTCGCGCTGGGCCTTCCAGACGTTGTGCAGGCTGACGATGCCGTCGGCCTCCTGACGGTTCTGGACGGCGATCTCCCGCACGTCGGGGATGTAGGCGGCGATCTCGGACAGCCGATCACGGTAGGCGCGGAACACCGCCTCGCGGGGGTGGTGGATCATCGAGATGGAATGGATCTTCACGGGACCTCCAGCGTGGTTGGCCTGCCTATCGCGCCGGGGGCCGACGGGCAGGGGTTAGAGTCGAGCCATGGCACAGCTTCCATGGCTCATCCCCCTGCTCGGCCTGGTGGCCTGCAGCCCCACGGACGACCCCGAAGCGGATCCTCCAGGGAACGAGGCCGTGCAGCCCTCCCCTGCCCCCGAGGTGCACTCCCGCTCCCGCCCCTGGTGGTTCGGTACCCAGGTCCCCGAGGGCGAGCTGCGCCAGCTGGGGCTGGGGGTGGAGCACGCCTGCGCTCTGGACCCCGATGGGGCTGTGCGCTGCTGGGGCCACTCCGCTGACGGTCGCACCGAGCCACCCCCGGGCCGCTGGGCCGCCTCGAGCGTAGGCGGAGAGCACGCCTGCGCCCTGGACGAGGACGGCCACGCGAGCTGCTGGGGCAGGGACACCGACGGCTCCACCCAACCCCCCGAAGGCCGCTTCGGGCAGATCAGCGCCGGCTTCGGCCACAGCTGCGGCCTGCGCCTCGACGGCAGCGCTGCCTGCTGGGGCTGGAACGCCGACGGCCAGGCCAGCCCTCCCGCTGGGCGCTTCGTCTCCATCCACGCTGGCTACCACCACAGCTGCGCCATCGATCCGTCCGGCAGCCCCCACTGCTGGGGACGAGACCTCCCGGGCTCCGAGCCCAGCGGGCTCCCCCGTCTGCGGAGCCTCGCCCTGGGCCAAGCCCACACCTGCGGGCTGAGCGAGCAAGGCAGCGTGCACTGCTGGGGGGAGGAAGGCCGACCCGAAGGGCGCCCCGCCACCATGGACGCCGACGGGCTGCCCCGCTCCCCTCCCCACCAGCAGGGCTGGGTGGGCGGCCTGCTCACGGCGCCTCCCGGGCGCTACACCGCGCTCGGCGCCGGCGTGCAGCACAGCTGTGCGCTGCACGAGTCGGGCCGGGTGCTGTGCTGGGGCCACGACGCCGCCTTCCAGGCCCGCCCACCCGGCCTTGTCTTCCAAGACATGGCGGTGGGTTTCTACAGCGGCTGTGGGCTCACCGCGCAGGGGCAGCCCAGCTGCTGGGGCTGGAAGGGGCGCGCGGACCGCGCTGGCCAGGCCCCGCCGCAATGGAGCCCCGAGGGCCAGCTGGTGGACCGCCAGGCCGAGCTCCCCATCACCTGCCCCTACGAAGGGCTGGGCCTGCTCTACTTGAGCCAGGGACGGCACGAGGACGCGAAGGCCATGCTCACTACCGCTGTGGACCTGGTCCCCCACCTCGAGCACGGCAAGTACAACGGGCTGGCCAGGATCCACATGGAGAGCGGCGACAGCGAAGCGGCCCGCGCGATGCTCGAGCGCTCCGTGACCATCACTCCCGACGCCAGCAACGAGGCCTGGCGCTTGCTGGAGCAGCTGGATTCGTCCACCACACCGTGAGCCGGGCGGCGACCCCGGTTAGGCTCCAGCACCCGAAGGGTCCGCCGTATGCTCGTCCGTCCTGTCCTCCCCATCGAGCGCTCCTCCCTGCGAGCCCTGCTGCTTCAGGATCCCCTGCCCAACCTCTTCCTGATCAGCCTGCTCGAGGCTCGAGGGATCGCGGGGGAGAGCCCACGTGGCGTCTTCTACGGCCTGTGGGAAGAGCAACGACACCGCCCGGGCCAGCCGCGCCGGGAGCTGGCGGCCACGGTCTACGTCAGCCCCACCGGGCTGGTGGTCCCCTTCTGCCCCTGGGTCGAGCACGCCACGGTGCTCGGGCGCCACATCGGTCAGCAGCACAGCTTCCAGCTGCTCATCGGACCCCGCCTGGCCAGCGACGCCGTCTGGGCTGCCGCAGAGCAGCGAGGTCTGGTGCGCACACGCTACGACCAACGCCTCTACGTGGCCCGCAAGCCCACCCCAGGGCCGGTCGTCCACGGCCTCCGCAAGGCCGACGACGACGATCTGGTGGAACTGTCGCGCTTCGCCTCGCGGATGATGCTCGAGGATCTGGGCTTCGATCCCGCGGTCACCAACCCTCGCGGCCACATGGCCGCTGTCGTGCGCAGGGTGCGCGAAGGCCGCAGCTGGGTTGTGGAGCACGATGACCGGCTGGTGTTCAAGATCGACCTCGGCAGCACCTGCTCCGAGGGGGCGATGGTGGGCGGCACCTACGTGGTCCCCGAGCTGCGCGGCAAAGGCGTCTGCGGGCAGGCCATGCGCGGCGTCCTGCGAGAGCTGCTCGAGCGCCACGCCTGCGTGACGCTGCACCTCAACGAGGCCAACGCCGCAGCCGTGGGCTGCTACGAGCGGGCGGGATTCCAGCGGGACATCGCCATGAGGCTGATGGTCATCGAGCCTCCGCGTCCCTAGGAAAGGGCGGACCCGCGCCGACGCGCTAAGTGCCAGCATCCCCCTCGCTCCAGGAGGATCAGCGTGATCATCGACCATCCCGAGTTCGGCCCCCGCATCGAAGCATTGGTGGGTGAGCTCGAGCGTGACACCCAGGCGGAGATCGTGGTGATCGCCGCCCGTCGCTCGGGCACCTATCGCGACGTGCGCATCGGCTGCGCCGCGGTGCTGGCCCTGGCGGTGCTGCTGTTCCTGCTGTACAGCCCGCTGCAGTTCCACCCGCTGAGCGTGCCCGTGTACCTGGCTGTGCTGGCCGGGCTCGGCTGGTGGCTGGGAGGGCGTAGCGCAGCTGTGGCCCGCGTCCTCTCCCGGGCCCCCCGCCGCGAGGCCCAGGTGCTCGAAGCGGCCAAGGCCACCTTCGTCGAGGTTGCGGTCCATGGCACGCGTGATCGCAGCGGTGTGCTGGTCTACGTCAGCGAGCTCGAGGACCGCGCGGTGGTGCTGCGCGACCTGGGCGTCGACGGCCACGTGCCCGGCGCCGCGTGGAACGAGCTGGACCTCGCAGTCGGCGGTCTCGATCAGCTCGAGGCCCTGCTCCGCGCCGTCGGCGCCGTGCTGGCCGAGCACTGGCCCGCGGGCGAGGACAACCCGAACGAGATCCCCAACGCCCCCCGGGTGCGCTCATGACGGCGCTCCGCTCCCTGTCTCGCTGGCTCCGCACCCCGCGCACCCTCCGCCTGCTGATCCCAGCGCTCCTGGCCGCGACGGGCCTGGTCCTCGCCATGGCCCTGCTCCTGGACCCCGCGGAGGCCTGGGCCCGCGTGGGCGGTGGCCAGTCCTTTGGCGGCGGTGGCGGCGGCAGCTACAGCTCTGGCGGCAGTTCGAGCAGCAGCAGCGGCAGCGGCGACCTGATCTTCTTCCTGATCTGGCTGTGCATCGAGCACCCACTCATCGGCATCCCCCTCACCATCATCGTGATCATCGCGCTGGTCGTGAAGGCCAAGATGAACCGCAACAGGGGCCCCGGTGCCGCCTTCCGCACGCCCACTGCCCCCGTCGGCCCGGGCCAACGCCAGGGCCCGAGGGTGAACATCAGGGCGCTGCAGTCCGCCGACGCCAACTTCAGCGAGCCAGCCTTCCTGGACTTCGCCCAGGTGGTCTATGTCCGCTGCCACCAGGAGCGCGCCAAGGGCGGCCTCGGTGCGGTAACCGCCTACCTGGGTCAGGGCGCCCTGGCTTCACTGCAGCAGCGCTCCCAGGGCGTGCAGGGTGTGCGCGACGTCATCTTCGGCACCACCCGCCTGAGCAGCGCCGACAGGCGGGGCCAAAAGCTCGAGGTCCAGGTGTACTTCGAGACCAACCTCACCGAGGAGCGAGGTGGGGCCGGCAAGCAGCTGCTGGTCACCGAGCGCTGGACCTTCCGCAAGCGCACCGGCAGCCTCTCACCCAGCCCGGCCAAGCTGGTCTCGATGGTATGCCCCAGCTGCGGCAACCCCGCCGAGACCCGCCCCAACGGCAGCTGCGTGCACTGCGACACCCCCATCGGCGGCGGCCAGGCCCTGTGGCAAGTCACCCGCATCGACCTGCTCAGCCAAGAACCCATCAAGCCCCCGCCCCTGGCCCTGGGCTCGGGCGAGGAAGCGGGCACCCGCCTGCCCACGGTCTACGATCCGATGCTGGCGGCCCAGCTGCGGGCGTTCTCCACCCGCTACCCGGGCTGGAAGCTCGAAGCCTTCGAGGGCAAGGTGCGCGACATCTTCTCGAAGCTGCAGCAAGCCTGGACGGACGGCCGCTGGGAGCAGGCCCGGGCCTACCAGACCGACCACCTCTACCAGAGCCACCGGTACTGGATGGACCGCTACCAGCGCTTCGGCCTGCGCAATGTGCTGGACAAGGTCCAGGTGCTGGACGTCAAGCTGGTCAAGCTCACCGCCGACGCCTTCTACGAGGCGGCCACCGTGCGCATCAAGGCGCGCATGGTCGACTACACCGTCGACAAAAGCGGAAACGTGGTGGGTGGTCACAAGACCAAGCCGCGCACCTTCACCGAGTACTGGACCTTCATCCGCACCGCGGGCAAGGAGAGTGCGCGCCAGGGCGACCTGGAGCACTGCCCCGCCTGCGGCGCACCGCTCGACAAGATCTCCCAGACCGGCGTCTGCGGCTACTGCGACGCCAAGATCGCCTCGGGCGCCCACGACTGGGTCCTCTCGTCCATCGAGCAGGACGAGTCCTACAGAGGGTAGACATGCCCGCATCACGAAAGCGCCGAAATCGCCGCGACCCACTGGCGGAGACCCTGCGCGAGGCCCTGGCCCACGGCCAGCGGCCCCAGCCTGGCGACCAGGGGCCTGGCCCCGACCGCACCCCCACCAGCGCTGACGCCCAGCGCCTGACCCACGGCTTCCACACCTGGCCTGCGGGACTGCACCCCGACGCGGCAGCGTCGCTGCTGGGCCTGCTCCCCCCGGGCCCGGTGCTCGATCCCTTCTGCGGGGGCGGCACCGTGCTGGTGGAGGCCATGCTGGCGGGCAGGGTCGCCCTCGGGCGCGACCTGTCGCCCATCGCCGTGCGGGTGGCTCGGCTGCGCACCGGGATCGTCACCGACGAGACCCTCACCGCCTTCCGCTCCGCCGCACGCAAGGCCACGGCCGAAGCCCGGGGGGCCAGCACGCTCCCGAACGAGCAGCGCATGGGCGCACTGGAGCGCTGGTACGAGCCCCATGTGCTCGAGGAGCTGGAGTCTCTGCGCTACAGCACCGCCAAGTCGCCGCGGGAGATCCGCTGGCTGATGGAGGGTTGCCTGTCCTCCATCGTGGTCAAAGCCAGCATGCGCGAGAGCGACACTCGGGCCCGACGGGTGGGGCGCCACCGTCCACCTGGTACCACCGCGGTGCTGTTCCACAAGAAGGCCCGCGAGCTGGCCCGCCGGCTCACAGCCCTACGCGAGGCCCTGCCCGAGGGAGCCACCAGTCCCGACATCACCCAGCAGGACGCCAGAGACCTGCGCGTGCGCGGGCCCGTGGCGGGGGTCCTCACCTCACCCCCCTACCCCGGTGTGTACGACTACCTGCCCATGCAGCACCTGCGCCACGTCTGGCTGGGGCTGCGCACCGAAGACCTGGCCCGCCGCGAGCTGGGCTCCCGGCGTGCCTTCAAGGGCCACAACCGAGAGGCCCGCCGCCTCTGGAAGCGCGACACCGAGCGCTGGATGGGCGCGGTCGCTGAGAAGCTGCAACCTGACGGTCGCGTGGTCGTGGTGATCGGAGACGGCCAGGTCGGCCCCAAGGTCATCGGCAGCGCCGAGACGTCCATCCAGGCGGCCCAGGCCGTGGGTCTGCGGCTCCTATCTCGAGCCAGCGTCACCCTCCCCACCACCCGTCCTCCACGACAGGAGCACGCCCTGCTCTTCGAGCGCGCTTCGGATTAGTGTTCTGGAATGACGGAACGCGAGCTGTGCCACCTGGACCACGCCGCCACCACCCCGGTGGCCCCCGAGGTCGTGGATGCGATGGTGGAGGTCTGGAGGTCCTCTGCGGCCAACGCCTCCAGCATCCACAGGGGCGGGGTGGCCGCCGCCATCCGGATCACCCGGGCTCGTCACCAGATCGCCTCTGCGCTGGTCTCCAGCGCCGATCGACTGGTGTTCACGTCAGGTGGCACCGAAGCCAACAACCTGGCCATCAAGGGCGTGGCCCAGGCGGGCGGACGCGATCGCGGCCACCTGATCCACTCGGCCATCGAGCATCCCTCCGTGCGCGCCCCCATGCGCTGGCTGGCACAGCGAGGCTTCGACCTCACCGTGCTGCCGGTGGACGGCCAGGGAAGGGTGCGGACCTCGCCGCTCCGATCCGCCCCGACACCGCGCTGGTCAGCATCATCCACGGCAGCAACGAGCTGGGGACCGTCCAGGACCTGGCAGCCTTGGGTGCTGTGTGCCGCGATGCGGGCGTGCCCTTCCACAGCGACGCGTGCCAGAGCTTCGGCAAGCTGCCCCTCGAGCCCGACCGCCTGCCACTCGACCTGCTCACCATCAACGCCCACAAGCTCCGCGGCCCCCAAGGTGTGGGGGCGCTCTGGGTCCGCTTTGGCACCCACATCGAGCCCATCGCCCACGGCGGGCCCCAAGAGCTCGAGCTTCGCGCAGGCACCCTCAACAACGCCGGCATCGTCGGGTTCGGTGCAGCCGCCGAGCTGGCGGACGACGAGAGCCGCGACCTGCTCCAGCGGCGTCGCACCCAGCTGGCCCAGGGAATCCACGTTCGTTTTCCCCATGCCCGCATCAACGGTCCCCTCGAAGGCGGCCTGCCCCATATCACCAGCGTCACCTTCCCCGGCGCAGAGGGAAAGCCCTTGTTCCAGGAGCTGAACCGCAGGGGCTTCCTGGTCTCCCTGGGCTCGGCATGCCGGGCGACGGTCACCGCCCCTTCCGAGGTCCTGCTCGCCACCGGGATGTCCTCCCAGGACGCACTCTCCACGCTGCGCATCAGCCACGGAGTCACCACCACCGCCGGGCAGATCGACGCTCTGCTCGACCAGCTCCACTCCATCCTCACCGAACAGCGAGGCACCGAGTGAACCCCGAAGCCACCGAAACCCTCGACCTCACAGGGGTGCCCTGCCCCGCCAACACGGCGCGAGCCATCTTGAC
>CAZHIK010000177.1:0-11976 GCA_964532635.1 uncultured Enterobacterales bacterium | reverse complement strand
TCGATGTCGATGATCAGGAAGTTGGGTCGGACGGCCGCCACCGGTTCGTCCTCTGGCTCGCCGACGTCGGGCGTGCTCGAGCATCCCGTCGCAGCGACGAGCCAGAAGATCAGCAGGACGAGGCGCCCGGGGGCTGGGATCACTCGCGCTGCCAGGTCTGGATCACCTCGAGGTGGCCGCAGATGGACAGGGGCAGGGCGCGCACCGGTGTCTCCTCCTGGGGGAGACGGGAGCATAGCAGAGGCGGGGCCGTGCTACCTTGACCGGCCACCGCTGGAGGTCCGATGCACATCTCGGTGGTCACCATCTGCACGCGGGAGAAGCTGTACAGCCACCCGCGACAGCTCACACGGCGAGACTTCGCGGAGCTCACCCGCAGGCTCTGGCGCGAGGACGAGCTGGGTCACCTTCGGGTCCCCGCGGGCCGTCTGTACACCGGCCTGCCCATGCGGCGCCTGGGCTCGGGCATCGGTCTGGCACGACGCGCGCGGCACCGGGTGGACCTGTGGGTGGTCTCGGCCGGCTACGGCCTGATCCCCGAGCAGCTGTCCGTGGTGCCCTACGACTGCTCCTTCAACGGCCTGTCCGCGCCTCGGCTGCGCGAGTGGGCCGACCACCTCTGCTTGCCCGACAGCGCAACCATGCTGTTGGAGGGACGCGCGGACCTGCGCCTGGTGCTGCTCACCGATCCATACCTGCGGGCCTGCCAGTTGAAGGCCGACACTCCTCTGGGGGCTCCGACCGTGTTCGTCTGTTCCAGGCGCATGGCCGGCCGGCTGCCCGCCGAGGCGCGGGTGTGGGTGCTCGAACAAGCGGATGTCGGGCGCTACGGAACACCGGCGGTGGCGCTGCGGCAGCAGGTGGGGGCCTTGGTGCTGGAGCTGCTGGGACGCGAGGGCGATGCCGGGCTGGCGCGGGTGCTGGGCTGCGGGGAGGGGTGGCGGGGGCCCCTGCAGGCGCCGGTCTAGGCGTCAGGCACCGCTGCGCGGCGGGGAGCGTCGGAAGCCCCACAGTCCCTTGCGGATGAAGCCCTGTTGGCGAGCGCGCTTCAGCGCCTTCCACAAGCCGGGATCCAGCTGGGTGCCCGCGACCCGCTTGACCTCGGCCATGCCTTCCTCGAGGGATCGACCGTCGCGGTAGCTGCGGCTGCTGACGATGGCATCCAGGGTGTCGGCCATCGCCACGATGCGGGCCTCCAGCGGGATGGCATCACCCTCGAGCCCGTCGGGGTAGCCGCTGCCGTCCCAGCGCTCGTGGTGGTGGCGAACGATGCTCCGGATCTGCCCGAGCTTCCGGACGGGAGCCAGCATCTCGTCCCCGCGCACGGTGTGCCCCTTGACGTGATCGTAGTCTCGCTCCGACAGCGCCTCGGTACCCGAGAGGCATCGGTCCTCCACCCCGATCTTGCCGATGTCGTGCAACAACGCGCCCAGGCGGACCATGCGGACCGACTCGGCCGGCAGCGGGATGCACCGTGCGATGGCCACGCTGATGGTGGCCACACGTTCCGCGTGACCGCCTGTGTAGGCGTCTCGAGCCTGCAGCGCCTGGACCAGCACGCGCACGGTGGCGAAGAAGTCTCGCTCCAGCTCCTGGTAGAGTCGGCGGTTCTCGAGGGCCGTGCCCGCCTCCAGCCCGATGGCCGTCAGCAACTGCTGGTGGCGTTCGTCGAAGCCCCGGTTACCCGTCGGGCGGATAGCGAAGATGGCTCCGTGGCAGCGGGAGGGGCTGCGCAGGGGGGCGCAGAGCACGTCCAGGCCTGCGTTTTCCTGCCGAGCCTCGGTCTGGCTGGAGGGCAGCAGTGACGGGAGCGGGAGGAGCAGGGTTTCACCCTTCACCAGCACCGGGGACAGGGTGCTGCGTTTGAGGCCGCTCCTGCCGAACAGGGTCTGTCCTTCCGGCCAGGCCGTCCGCACCGACAGCCGGTCGCTGTCGGAGTCGTATTCCACGATGGTCCCCTGGGGGGCACCGATGTTCTGCTGGACCAGGCTGGCGATGGCCCGGAAGAGCCCTTCCTCGGTGGTGGTGGAGTGGACCGCGTTGGTGAGCGCGTACATGGCCAGCAGCGCCTTCGCCTGACCGCGGAGGCCGCGCAGGTCGGAGCTGTCGGGCGCGGCCTTCAGGCTGATGGGCCCGGTCACCAGCGCGGGATCGGTGCTGTCGCTCAGCTCCCAGTCCACCGTGGCCATGGGATCCGCCTCTTCCTGATCGGCCTGGTAGCGCACGCGCAGCTCGCCGAGGAGGAAGGTGTCTCCGTCTTCGACGAGCGCGGAGCCGACCCGCTTGCCGCGAACTGTGCAGCCGTTCGAGCTGCGCAGGTCCTTGAGGGCGAGGCGGCCGTCGGGGAGCACCCAGACCAGCGCGTGGTGGCCCGACACCGCGCGGTGCTCGAGGCGGATGTCGTTGCCGTGGTCCCGCCCGATGATCGCGCGGCGTTCGAAGCGGTACGGTCGGATGCCGTACCCTGGCTCTTTGATGAACAACACAGGCATTGAATACGGGAATCTCGACATCGCTCATCGGTCACACAGGCCGACCCTCGAAGGAGAATCGTGAACTCGTCCGAGCGAGACCGGCGGGACATCACTCACCCCTGGCCCTCGGACCCCCTTCACGGATAGTGGACCTCGAACGCAGGCTCCACCCCTCCCTGCGCTCCGGAGAGCCCCATGCTCCAGTCCCTGCGAACCCGGTACTACCGAACCTTCCACCGCACCATGAAGACCATCGGTGCCATCCTGCCCTTCCCGCAGCCCACGCTGCTCACCGGGGCGGGCTCGGTGGCCAAGCTGGCCGAGAACCTGGCGGTGCGGGGCCACAAGCACGTGCTGGTGGTCTCCGATCAGGTGCTGGTGGAGCTGGGGCTGGTCCAGGGCCTGCTGGACGCCCTGGACCAGCACGGCGTGAAGCACAGCCTGTTCGCCGACGTGCAGCCCAACCCCAGCATCGCCAACGTCGAGGCCGGGCGCGATGTCTACCGGCGGCAGCGCTGCGACGCTGTGGTGGCCCTGGGCGGTGGCTCTCCCATGGACTGCGCCAAGATCATCGCGGCCCGCCTGGGCAACCCCCTGCTGTCGGTGCGGGCCATGAAGGGGCTGTTCCGGGTGGTGCTGCCCATCCCGCCCATCTTCTGCGTGCCCACCACCGCCGGCACCGGCTCGGAGACCACTATCGCCGCGGTCATCAGCGATCCCGAGCACCACCGCAAGTTCGCCATCAGCGACCTGAAGCTCATGCCCAAGATCGCAGTGCTGGATCCCACCCTGATGGTGGGCCTGCCCGCCCACATCACCGCGGCCACGGGCATGGACGCGCTGACCCACGCGGTCGAAGCCTACATCGGCATCAACGGCACCGTGTTCACCGACGAGAAGTCCGAGGACTGCGTGCGCCTGGTGTTCGCCAGCTTGGAGCGTGCGGTCCGGGATGGCGCTGACCTCGAGGCCCGCAGCGACATGGCCATGGCCAGCTTCTACGGCGGCGCGGCCTTCACCCGGGTCTATGTGGGCTACGTCCACGCCATCGCCCACCAACTGGGCGGGCTGTACGGCGTGCCCCACGGCCTGGCCAACGCGGTGGTGCTGCCCGTGGTGCTCGACTTCTGCTTCCTCGAGGCCAAGGCCAAGCTCGCGGCCCTGGCCCGGGTGGGTGGTGTGGCCACCGCCAGCGACAGTGACGAGGCTGCGGCCCGGGCCTTCGTGGACGAGGTGCGTCGCCTCAACCGCGCCACGGGCATCCCCGAGCACATCGCCGAGCTGCGCGAGGCCGACATCCCCCTCATCGCCCAGCGAGCGCTGACCGAGGCCCATCCGGAATACCCGGTGCCCCGGATCATGACCCGCGGCGAGTGCGAAGGGCTGGTGCGGCAGCTGCTGGGCTGATGGTCAGTCGGCGGTGGGCTGCTGCTCGGCGGATCTGACCTCGACCGCTGCCTGGATCAGGCTGGGCTCGCCCTGGTGGGCGGTCCAGGAGTACCACACGAAGGCCCCCAGCAGCAGTGCTGCCAGGATCAGCCAGCGAATGGTTCCTTGACCTTGGGGTTCCATCGATGCTTCCCGGGGCTCCACCACCAGGATACCACACGGATGCAATCAGCGAAAGAGTGCTTCACTCTTTGCGCTTCGCGCGCTTCCACCATGGTTCGCTGGTCGTGTTCCGGCTGCGCACGGCGTCGGCTTCGTCGAAGCGCGCCATGCCCTCGAGCACGGCCACGGTGCGCTCCTCGAAGGCTTGGCGCAGGTCGGCCGGCACCGGGGCGAGGGCCGCATCGAGCTGGTCGGACACCTTCAGGCCCTGGGTCTCGCAGCGGTCCACCAGCACCAGCACCAGGTACTCGAGCGCCTCGGCCCGCAGCGGAGCACCGGGATCCTGTTGCAGCACCCTGACGAAGGCCTCCTCGGCCTGATCCCACGCGTCGGTCTTGTAGTAGCCCCAGCCTGCGAGGTAGCTGGCCTGGGCGCGGGTGGACTCCTCGGGGGCCGAAGCGATGGCTCTCTCGAACCAGACCGTGGCCTGCTCCCAGTCGGCTTGGTCCATTGCCGCCTCGCCCAGGTGCAGCATGCTGGCGGGGGCCTTGTCGGAGGAGGGGTAGTGCTCCACCACGTGCTCCCAGGCCTGGGTGGCCCGCGTGGGCCCGGCGTCACGCAGGCACCAGCCCAGCAGGTACCAGGCCTCGGCGGCGTGGGAGAAGGTCCCCGCGCGGCCTTGCTCCACCGCGGCCACCACCAGCTCCAGCTCGTTGGCGGCTCGGATGGGGCTCTCGCCCTGTTCCACGGCCTGGTCGAGGTACAGGGCAGCCAGGCGGAAGCGGGCCGAGGTGGTGTGTTCGCCGTCGGGGTTGGCGTCGATGAAGGCCCGCATCCTGTCGATCGCTTCGGAGGTGGTGACAGTGGTGGGGGGCTGGGCGCTAGGTTCTGGAGAGGGGTCTTCCTGGGCCTGCAGGGGCGCCAGGGTGAGCAGTCCGATGAGCGGGAGCCAGGGTTGCATGGTGGGTTCCTAACGCAACGAGGGGGCGCTGCCTCTCGTGCGGCCGCCCCCCGTCGGCGTGCGTTAAGCCAGGCTGGCATGACGATCCTCCTCGCCATGGCCCTCGGCCTGACTGCGGCGCCCGCGCTCGGAGCCGAGCCGATGCCGGATGCTGCCGACGACTGCCCCGAGCAGGCCTGCCCCGATCCGCGCTGGTCGGCGCCGCACCTAGCGGGAGCCTACGACTTCCTGCCGGGGGAGCATCGGCCCTTCCAGGTGGTGGTGGACCCCATCTCCTGGAACCTGGGGGCCTGGAAGCTCGGGCCTGTCATCGCGATCTCAGCGCCGGTCGCTCTGCAGCCCGACCTGAACCTCGACGCTTGGCACCTGCAGCTGGGCGCCTGGTGGATGCCCAGCGGCCCCAAGATCCGCTGGCGCGTCGGGGCCGAGGGCGGGCTGTGCCTTCGCAGCTTCGGCGACGGCGAGCAAGCGCTGATGCGCGACTGGCTCCCGGCTCTTGGGGGCCGTGCCGGGCTGTCCTGGCTGGTGCTCGAGCGCTGGCGCATCGAGCCCGGCCTGCGGCTGGTGGGCGAGCTCCCCTCCAGCGAGCTCACGCTGCTCGAAGGCGCCGACGACATCCCCATCTGGCGCCTGCAGGTGCTGCTGGGTTTCCACCTGCCCACCCCGGGTCGCTGAACCGGCGGCGCCTCCTTCCGTTTTCGCCGTCGCTGACGTAGCATGATGGCCTCGAAGGAGGTCTTTCATGCTCCGTCGCGCCACCCTGGTCCTGCTCCTGTCATCGTCTCTCGGATGCCCCAACGGCGGGATCAAGGTCGACGACACCGCCCCGCCAGAGCCCGACGACGACTGCCCGGTGCTGCACGTCAGCGTCGCAGAGCTGTCCTGGACCGACGCGCCGGCCGAGGGTGCCGATCCCCGGGAGCTGACCGTCACCAACCTCTGTAGTGGCAGCGCAACCCTGGTGGTGGCCGCCAGCCTGTCCCCTGGCTCCTCGGACGCCTTCGTCTACACCCTCGAGACCACCGAATTGGCTCCGGGTGAGTCCAGCCCCCTCACGGTGAGCTTCGAGCCCGGTGACTTCGAGGCCCACAGCGGCAGCCTCCTGCTCAGCAGCAACGCCCACGAGCCCGCCGACGCCGAGGTGGCCCTGAGCGGCAACGCCGTGGCCGATGCCGACGGCGACGGCTTCGACTCGCTGCTCGCCGGCGGCGAGGACTGCGACGATAGCGACGCCTCGGTCTACCCGGGTGCCGAAGACGAGTGGTACGACGGCGTGGACAGCGACTGCGCCGGCGACTCCGACTACGACATGGACGGCGACGGCTTCGACAGCGACGTCGAGAACGGCGGGGGCGACTGCGACGATCAGGACGCCAGCATCTACCCGGGCGCCCCCGACGACTGGTACGACGGCATCGACAGCGACTGCGCCGGCAACTCCGACTACGACGCCGACGGTGACGGGGGAGACTCCGACGCCTACGGCGGTGACGACTGCGACGACGACGACGGCACCGTCTACTACGACAGCGGCGAGGTCTCCCAGGACGGCGCCGACGACGACTGCGACGGGCTGGTGGACGAGGACTGGGTGAGCGAGGGTGACGTCATCGTCAGCGAGATCATGGCCAACCCCGCCGCCGTGGACGACAGCGTGGGCGAGTGGATCGAGCTGTTCAACACCAGCGGATCGGACATCGATCTGGTGGCCTGGACCATCGAGGCCGACGACGGTGACGTGCTCGTGATCGACAGCAGCCTGGTGCTGCCGGGCCGCTCGCGCGCGGTGTTGGCCGTCAATGCCGACAGCGCCGTCAACGGTGGCGTCACGCCGGACTTCGTCTACGACCGCTCCGATCTGGCCCTGTCCGACAGCGGCGACTCCCTGCGGCTGATGATGGGCGCCACCGAGGTCTTCGGCATGGCCTGGGACTCCACCTGGGTGCTGGCCGCCGGAGCGAGCATGAACCTCGACTCCGACAGCCACTGGTCCTCCCTGGCGGTGGCTTCCGATGCCTGGTGCCCGTCCATCCTGCCGTTTGGGGCTGGCGACAGCGGCAGCCCTGGTTCCTCCAACAGCTCCTGCGGCGACTACGACTACGATGGTGACGGCTACACCGGCAACGAGGGTGACTGCGACGAGTCCGACGCCGCCATCAACCCGGGCCAGACCGAGAGCTGGGACGGCGTGGACAACGACTGTGACGGCATCGACGACAACCTCGATACCGACGCGGCCGTCGGCTACCTCTACGGCGGTAGCGACGACAACATCGGCTATCGGCACTCACTGTCCCTGGGCGACCTGGACGGTGACGGCACCCTCGATATCATCACCGGCAGCTACTACACCGACTACTCCTACTACGGCTGCGGTGGGGTCTACGTCATCGATGGCAGCCCCTACGACGGCTACGCTGGCGCCGTGTACGACAACGACTACGCCTGGATCGAGGGCGGCACCTACTACAACTACGTGGGCCAGATGGATCCCATCCAGGGTGACATCGACGGCGACGGGGTGGACGACCTGTTCCTGACTTCCTCGGACTACAGCTACACGAGCAACGTGGCCGGTGGCATCTTCCTGGGCGGGTCCGGCGTGAGCGGTGACCTCGATCTCACCTCGGCCGACATCGTCTTCTCCGACAACGCCTACGCCTACACCGTGCCCTTGAACCACATCGACTTCGACGCCGACGGTCTCGACGACGTCTTCTACGGTGACGCCTACTACTCGTCCTACTACTACGACCACGGCGGCTGGTTGTACGCCTTCATGGGCGCGTCGCTGGCCTCTGGCTCCAGCTACGTCCTGGCCGACGACGCCGACTTCGTGCTCACCGGCGAGGACGACGGGGACTGGGTGGGCTACGCCCTTGGCGGTGGCGACGTGGACGGCGACGGCTACGACGACCTGCTGGTGGCCGCCCCCCAGGGAGACCAGGGCTCGGATGACACCGGCTCGGTGTTCCTGTACTACGGCAACGGCGCCGCGGGGTTCCCGGCCGCCGGCTACGTCGACGACGCCTACGACGTGCACTTCTACGGTGCGGGCACCGAGGAGTACCTCGGCCTGTCCTCCTCGCCACAGGTGGGTGACTTCGACGGCGACGGCAGCGCCGACATCGCGCTGGGTAGCCACGAGGCCGAGACCGTCTACGTCTGGCTTGGAGCCTCGTCCCTCACCGGCGTGGTGCGGGCCAGCACCGCCGACGTCACCATCACCGGCGCGGGCCCCTCGTCCTTCGGCTACAGCCTGAACCAGGGTGACGTGGACAACGACGGCCTGCAGGATCTCATCGTGGGCGCTCCGGACTACACCAGCCCCTCCTCCGCCTCGCTCTACGCCGACGAGCCTGGTGAGGTCTACATCTTCGCGGGTGCGGATCTGTCCAGCAGCGTCACCAGCTCCGACCAGGCCAGCACCCTCATCGCGGGCCACAGTCCCTACGATCTGTTCGGCCTGGCGCTCAGCTCCGCCGATCTGACCGGCGACGGCACCGACGATCTGCTGGTGGCCTCGCCCAACCTGGGCAGCAGCGAGAACGGCTACATCTGGATCTTCGAGAGCCCCTGATCCTCACACCCCTCGCCATCACCGCCCTGCTGTCGGCCGCGCCCGCGGACGCCGAGCAGTACGAGTACGAAGCCGATGATCGCGCTGTGCTGCTGTGGATTCCGGACGACCTCGAGACCGTGCGGGGGCTGCTGATCTGGGGCAATGGAGCGGGGGGCGACGACCGCCGGGCCGCCGAGCGCCCCATGCTGCGGGGCTTCTGCGAGCTCAACGGCTTCGCGCTCATCGCCACCGCCTGGTGGAGCAACCTGTCGGGAGGCGAGATCAACATCTGGGAGGGCCACCTCGAGGCCCTCGCGGAGCAGAGCGGCCATCCCGAGATCGTCCACGCCCCCTGGGCAGCCCTCGGCTTCTCCAACGGCGGCCAGATGGCCTACGGCTTCAACGCCCTGCGGCCCGAGAAGGTCATCGGCTTCGTGGCCAACAAGGGCGGCTACTACAACGACACCAGCCCCAGCGCCGAGGCCATCGCCACCCCGGGCCTGCTCATCGCGGGCGAAGAGGACGAGGACTACCGGCGCCAGGCTCTGCAAGGTCTGTTCGAGGACAACCGGACCGACGGCGCCCACTGGGCCTGGGTGGAGCAGCAGGGCATCGACCACCGCGACGACGACGAGCGGCTGATGCTGCCCTTCCTCGATCGCTGCGTGCAGCTGCGCTACCCCGCGGACCAGGCCCCCACCGCCGCCGCCGGGGTGGAGTTGCTGCCCCTCGATGAGAGCAGCGGCTGGCTGGCGGATCCCGCCAGCTGGAGCGAGCCCCTCACCAGCATCGCGGCCTGGGACGACTACGCCGGCGAGCCCGCCAGCGCCGCCTGGCTGCCCGATGAAGCCTCGGCCTGGCACTACCGGGCCTTCGCCACCCGGGCCGGCTGGCTGGACATCTCGGATCAGGGCTGGACGGCGGATCGGCCGCTGCACATCGTGGAGCCGGCCTTCGACGCCCACTTCCACAGCGATGCCTGCGAGCACCCCTGCAGCCTCGCGGTGAGCATCGACACCAGCGAGCACCCCGACTTCGCCTGGCTGGGGGTCTACGCCGACACCACCCTGGTGGGGGAGCTGAGCGGTGGCGCCGAGCCCCAGGACAGCGTGAGCCTGGACGTCGAGCTGCCCGGTGGTGGAGTCTGGGGCATCAGCGCGCTGGTGGAGGACGCCGATGGGATCCTGCGCACCACTGGGCTCCGCCATCATGTGGTGCTTGGACCGCGGCCCGAGGGTGAGGATCCGGTGGACACCGGGGACAGTGGTGGACCCGACGACAGCGAGCCCCCGGCCGACGACAGCGGCGTCGCCGCGCCGGGCGGTGGATGTGGTTGCGGTGGAGGCGGTATGGTGGGGGTGTGGCTGGGACTGCTGGGCCTGGGGCTCGCGCGGCGTCGCGGTTTGTTTTGATCCCCCTCCCTGGGGGAAACCGAAGGTGGGCAGGCAGCCCGCAGGGCTGACGCACGGAGGGTGCCCGAAGGGGCGGGAGAGGGGGTAGCGAGAAAGCAGAAGACGTGCCTGGGGAGGACGCTGTCAGTTGCCCGCGCTGCGGTGAGCCAATGCGCGTCCGCGCAGTGGTGATCCCTCCGGCGATATTCCGGGTCATCAGGGGCCTGAGCAGCTCGGCAGCCGGGATCCCGCCCTGAACTGGCGCGCCCGGCACTCAGTGTACAGGCGCGACCGCGCACGGACAGAGAGGGCCGGATTGTGCTTCCTGTCCGCCCCTGTTCATCACCTCCCTCCTTGACGACTGGGTTCGAGGATTCCTGTTCGGCCTCCGGCCAGACTCGTCAACGTGGCGCCATGGCATGTTCGGCTTCGACCGTGGACAACGAGTTCCCTTGAACGCACCAACGGGAGCTGGTAGCCTCGCTGTGAGGAGGAACCTATGAGCCGATTCCACTGCTTCTTCATGGCTATTGCTCTGTCCCTGACTGTCTCTTGTGGCGATGCCGATGACACCGGTACCGCACCTCCTGTCGAATACGAGGGCGATGAGCCTGGCGAGTGCACCGACGGGGCCGACAATGATCAGGACGGCCTGTTCGACTGCGATGACGAGGGCTGCGCCGGCTCGCCCGATTGCCAAGAGAGCGACACGGACACCGACGCGGATGCGGACACTGATACCGACACCGACGCGGATGCCGACGCGGATGCTGACGCCGACGCCGATGCCGATGCTGACGCGGATGCCGACGCGGATGCCGACGCCGACGCAGATGCGGATTCAGACGCCGATGCTGACACCGACGCAGATGCCGACACCGATCCATCGACGACCGTCTGCGACGATGGGGTGGCACCCTACGCGTTGATTCAGGATGCAGTGGACGCGGCCTCGGACGGCGACGTCATCTCCATTTGTGCGGGGACGTACACCGAGAACGTGGTGCTGGACATAGCAGAGGTCAGCCTCGTGGGAGTGGATGGCGCTGCGTCGACGATCATCGATGGCGGCGGTCGCGGCTCGGTGCTTCGAGTCACCAATGGTCAGGATGCCAGCACCTCCATCACAGGCCTGACCCTCACCAACGGCAACACCTACGGTGCCGACTACGACGATTGGGGGGGAGGCCTGTTCCTGTACGAGTCCAGTCCGACGGTCAGCGACCTGATTGTCGAGTGGAACGAGGCCGGCACGGGGGGAGGGATCGCGATGTACGAGTCCGACTCCGTCGTGAGCGACATCTCGGTTCAGTACAACGTCGCCGATGACTACACCGGTGGTGTCCATATCGAAGGCGGAGCGCCGGATATCTCGCACGCCTGGATCAGCTTCAACGAGGGCGACTACGGCGGCGGATTGCTCTGCTGGATCAACTGTGAGATGACCTTCTACAACTCGATCCTCACCTACAACGAGAGCGACACCGGGGTGCCGGGCGTCTACGTCACCTCGACCAACACACTGCTGTACAACCTCGTCTCGGCCTACAACGTCGGTTCCACACCCAGTGGCACCTACGGAATCGCCGCTCCGGTCGTGTACAACTCCATCGCCTACGAGAATACCGCGTACGGCTTTGGCATCAGCTATGGCTGGACCGTTCAGTACAATCTGTCCTATGGCAACAGTCCGGGTCAGTGGTCTGGCACCGCTGACAGCACGAACCTCCAGACGAATCCCTCGTTCGTTGATCCGACAGCCGATGACTTCACGTTGAATCCCTCCTCTCCGGCCATCGACGCCGGCAACCCGGCCAGTTTCTACGACGACGTCGATGGAACCCAGAACGACATGGGTGCTTACGGCGGGCCGTCTGGGAGTTGGTAGAATACCGGCTTTGCGGTGGGCCGTGATGGTTCGCTCCGCCGCCGCGAGGTCTGCTTCGAGGTGGGCATGGCGGTGCTGTACGGCCTCTGCCCAGCAACCCGACTTTGACAGTTGCAGGTACATGAAGGGCCGAAATCGGGGTCCCAGAA
>CAZHIK010000176.1:0-12021 GCA_964532635.1 uncultured Enterobacterales bacterium | reverse complement strand
CTGGCGGACACCTCCATCGCCCCGGGGGTCCCACAGCCGCCCTCGGCGGTCCAGGATGACGCCAAGCCGCCTGCCCCCAAGAAGAAGAGCCGGTTGCTGCTGATCCTGATGGCCTTGCTGGTGTTCGGTGCGCTGGCGGCGGCCCTTGTCGTGAGCCTCTTCGCTGTCTAGTACTTCCTGCTCTAGCCCCAACCCGCTCGGAGCCCCCATGGCGGCCGCTCCTATCGACCTGCGCTCCGACACCGTCACCCGGCCCTCTGTCGCCATGAAGCGCGCGATGGTCGAGGCACCACTGGGTGACGATGTGTTCGGGGACGATCCCACCGTGCACCGCCTCGAGGCCATGGCTGCGGAGAGGCTGGGTAAACAAGCCGCCATCTTCGTGCCCTCGGGCACCATGGCCAACCAGGTGGCGGTGCGCTGCCACACCAGCCCCGGCGACCTGCTCATCATGGCCGAGGCTTCCCACGTCTATCAGTACGAGGGCGGCGCCCCGGCGATGATCTCCGGCGTGCTCACGCGCCTGCTTCCTGCCGAGCGCGGCATCCTCGAGCCGGCAGCGGTTGCGGACGCCATCCCGCCCGACGACGTACACTTCGCGCCCGCCCGGTTGCTCTGTGTAGAAAACACCTCCAACCGTGGCGGCGGCAGCGTCTACCCCCTCGAGCGTCTCGACGCCCTGACCGACCTGGCCCGTGAGCGCGACCTGGTCAGTCACCTGGATGGCGCGCGGTTGTTCAACGCCGAGGTGGCCTCCGGTGTGCCTGCGGCTCGCCTGGCCCGGGGCTTCGACACCGTCAGCGTCTGCCTGTCGAAGGGATTGGGGGCGCCCGTGGGGTCCCTGCTCTGTGGTTCGACAGAGCTGATCCGCCGCGCGCGCAGGGTGCGGAAGCAGCTGGGCGGCGGCATGCGCCAGGCCGGAATCCTGGCGGCGGCCGGGATCCATGCCCTCGAGCACAATGTGGAGCGCCTGGTGGAGGATCACCGCCGCGCTCGCGCGCTCTGGCGTGGGCTGGCCGAGGCCGGCTGGCGGGTGGAGCCGGAGCCGGAGACCAACATGGTCTACGTCCGAGTGGACGATCAGCTGGGCACTGTGGCCCGCCTGGCCGAGGCTGGCCTGCTGTGCGCGCCTGTGGGGCCGGGCCGAGTCCGCCTGGTGACCCACCTGGACCTCGACGACGCGGCCGTTCGAGGCGCCTTGGCCGCGTTCGCCTCCATCGCCTAGCTCGTCATGCGGCGCTGGCTCCCGCACCTGGCCCTGCTGCTGACTGGGCTGGTCCTGCTCGGGATCGGTGGCGCTTGGTACCTTGGAGCGAGCTTCGATCTGGTGGCCCTCGAGGCCCAGCTGGCCCTCGAGGTGCGGGAGCGCACCGGCCACGACCTGCGGCTCGAGGAGCTCGAGCTGCGGGTGCTGCCCTTGCCGGGCTTGGTGGTCACCGGGCTCGAGCTGGGGGCCGCCCCGGGCTTCGGACCCGAGCCGTTGCTGCGGGTCGAGCGCTCGAGGGCTCGCTTGAAGCTGCGACCGCTGCTGCTGCGTGGTGAGCTCGAGCTGGGCACCGTGGCCCTCGAAGGGCTCCAGCTTCGGCTGGTGCGCAGCGCCACGGGCCGCGGGAGCTGGGAGACCCTGCTGGAGCACCTGCAGGCTGGTGTCGATCCATCCGCACCACCAAGCTCCCTCCAGCTCGATCGCCTGGTGTTGCGCGACGCTCGGGTGAGCTTCGAGGCCCTCGACACGGGCCGTAGCCTCTCCCTCGATCCCCTGCAGCTCGGGCTGGGGCCCCTGGGGGAAGGCACGGTTCCGATTCTGGAGATCGACGCGGTGCTGCAGGACCCGCAGGCCGCCCGCGAGCTGGCCTTGACCGTGACCACCCCCCTGGAGCGGTCCTCCGATGAGGGGAGCTTGGTGCTGGAGGGGCTCACCCTCGAGCTGCTCGGGCATCGGCTGGAGGGCACGCTGCGGTCCCACGGTGGGGAGCAGGGGCCGGTGATCGAGGGTGCACTCCGGGTGCCGGATCTGGATCTGCGGGGCCTGGCCCGCGATCTGGGGCGTGAGCTGCCGCTGGAAGATCCCACCGCCCTGGGCTCGGGATCCCTCGCCCTCGCCTTTCACGTCGGGGGCGGCCTGGCCCGCTTCGATGAGTTGACCCTGGCCATGGATGACAGCACCGTCACCGGTTCCGTCAGCGTGCGGGGCCTCGAGCCACCGGTGGTCGCCTTCGATCTGGACATCGATCGCATGGATCTCGATCGGTACGGCCTGTCCCGACCCGCGAGCTCGGAGGCCTCGCTCACCCCGAAGGCTTGGCTCGGCGGGCAGCTGCGGGTGGGGCAGCTGAGCAGCGGGGAGGTGGTGCTCCGGGAGCTGGTGCTCCCCCTGGACCTGCGCGGCGAGGACCTGCGGGTGGACGGGGCCCGGGCTCGGCTGCTCGGGGGTGAGGTGGAGGCCAGCCTGGACGCGGATCTCGGCAGCGCGGTACCGCGCTACCGGGTCGCCGGTCGGGTCCAGGACCTCTCCATGACGCAGCTGCTGGAGGCGACGGGCTCCAGCCGCGACCTGACCGGGACATTGAACCTCGAGCTCGACCTTGAGGTGGCTGGTGTCTCGCGCCCGCAGCTGCTCTCCACTCTGGATGGACAGCTCTGCGTGGCGTTGCTGGACGGTGAGATGCCCTTGCGCGGGGAAGCGGGGATCCGCCCGGAGCAGGAGGGAGAGCGGCACTGGCAGCTGCGTCGGCTCGAGCGTCAGCTCGGCATGGTGAGGGAGCGGCTGGTGGTCCGTGCCCAGGAGAAGCTGGAGATCGAGCGCCCCGAGCAGCTGGTGTACGCTCGCCAGAGCGCCTGCTTCGAGCTCGACGACGGCCTCGCGCGCAGCGACGACATGCTCGTGGACGCCGAACGGCTGCGCCTGGAGGGGGCGGGCAGCATCGACCTGAACACCCGCGAGCTGGAGCTGGCCTGGGTGCTCACCATGGAGGGGCTGCCCCCGATGGAGCTGCGGTTGCATGGCTCGGCGGACGATCCACAGGTCGATCTGGACCGCCCCGGGGCCCTGGACCTGGCGCGCCACCGCATCGGGCTGCGCCTCGAGGACCAGCGGGCGCAGGCGGAGGCCAAGCGGGCGCAGGCGGTGGCCAAGCGGGAGCAGCTGCGCGAAGGAGTGCAGGAGCGCCGTGAAGAGGTGCGAGAGCAGCTGAAGGACAAGACCGGAGAGGGCGTGGATCGACTGCTCGATCATCGCGAGCAGGCCGTCGAACGCAGGGACGAGCTGCGAGAGCAGGCCCGGCAGACCCGGCAGGATCTTCGTGGTCAGCTGCGGGAGGCCCGTCAGGCCCTGCGCGAGCAGCGACAGGCGGATGCGGACGGGAACGCTCCTGCGCAGGAAGTGGAGCCGGAGGGCTAGACCCGGTTCGTACGAACGCCATTTCTCGAAATTGCGCGAAAAGCGCGAAAGTTCGAGTGGGATCATTGACTTGCGCCCATCCAACGGCCAAGATGTCAACGGATGTCGCAATCCCCAGGGCGTGCTGCGCCCTGATCCCCGGAGGTCTCAATGGCCCTGTCGACCCTCTCCCGTCTGGCGCTGCCTGCTCTGACGCTGTCCATGTTCGGCTACGGTTGCCACGGCTGCGACGAGCTGCCTGATCTCGACACTGGCGGTCTGACCATCGACCCGCCCGTCGACACTCAGCCCCCAGAGGACACCGAGGTGATCGACACCCAGCCCCCGGAGGACACCGCCCCGGATCCCGAGGTCAACGGTATCGTCAACGGTACGGTCCGGGTGGATCTCTACTGCGTGAACACCGACGGCAACACCGAAGAGGTGGCCTGGGAGGACTACGCGGAGTCGTTCCCCTTCGGCGCCATCTTCGTCTCGGCCTACGAGAACGACGAGGAGACGGGTGAGACCACCTACCACGCGTTCGACACCGTCCGGTCCCCCACCATCGGCGGCGACGCCTACATGCTCGACATCTACGTGCCGGGTCAGGAGACGATCTACGTCGGCGCGAGCCTCGACAAGAACGCCGACTTCGTCATCGGCACCGACGATCCCTCCGGCGTGTACCCCGAGGCCGTCACCCTCACCGGCGGTGAGACCCGCTCGGGCGTCGACATCGTCATCATGACCCAGGTGCCCAGCTGCCCCGGCGACGGTGGGGATGGCGATGGTGGCGACGGTGGTGACGGCGGTGACGGTGGAGATGGCGGCGACGGCGGCGACGGCGGCGACGGCGGCGACGGCGGCGACGGCGGCGACGGTGGCGACGGTGGCGACGGCGGCGACGGTGGAGATGGCGGCGACGGTGGAGATGGCGGCGACGGTGGCGACGGCGGCGAGGTCGATGGCTGCTCCGTGATCGACGGCACCGTGTACGTGAACGACTCCGCAGCCATCGCGACCGATCTGGTGATGGCGATGGTGCGCAACCTCGACGGCACCGGGCCTGTGGCCACCAGCGGTGCTCTGACGGTGGACCTGAACGACACCGGCGTCCAGGGCGACTACAGCATGACCATCTGCGAGGACCTGGGATCGGTCGATCTCATCGGCGCGTGGGACAGCAACGGCAACTGGCTGATCGACCCCATGGACACCTACGGGGCCTACGCGGACGAGGGTGTGAACCTCAACCCCGTCGAGGTGATGGACGGCACGGATCTGCTCGAGCACGACATCGAGATCCCCGTCGAGGAAAGCGGCTTCCACCTGATCCCCTTCGTCTCCCTGCGGGGCACCATCACCGCGGTCGGCGGCCAGCTCTTCGACGACTGGTTGGCGAGCCACGAAGCCGAGGAAGACGCTGCGATCTACGTCACGGGCCTCAAGTACCTGCCCAACGGCGACGTGCTCGTGGAAGACTTCGTGGACGACACCTACGACTTCGTGCCCTTTGGCCCCGATGGCTGGGCGGGCCAGACCGAGCTGAACTACCGGCTGCTGGTGCCCGCCGAGACCATGGTCTACCTGTGGGTCTGGACGGATCTCGAAGGCGACGGTGAGGTCAACGGTCCGGGTGAGCCCGCGGGCTCGCCCACGAGCTCCCAGAACGGACGCTACGTCACCGGCACCAGCTCCCTGTCGGGGCTGGATGTCGAGCTGGACGACTAGCCGCTAGCGAAGCGCCTCGAGCTCGGCCGGGCGGGTGACCGCCTTGGCCAGTCCGGGATCCTGTGTCAGCAGCTGGGTGGCGAGCTGCCAGGGCAGGTTGGCGCCTTCGGCCTCGCAGCCGGGGACGGGAGTGCTGGCGTGGGGGCAGAGGCGTCCAGCCTGGAGGTAGAGGCCGAACAGGGCGGCGCGCAGCTCGCCGTCGGCCGTGGGCCAGGGGTAGGGGTTGGCGTCTTCGGGCCAGCTGGATTGCTCGGCCTGGACCGGGCCCATCTCGAGCACCACTCCCACCAGCTGAGCTGCCAGCTCGTCGAGGGTCTCCTGGGGCAGGTCGCCAGGCTCGAAGTGTTCGTTGGCCTGGACCACTTCGGTGATCCAGTGGCGGGACTCGGTGCGGTAGGCGTCCAGCCAGGCCAGGGCGGCGGCCACTGAGGGTGGCACGATCTCCCGGTCCCCCACCGCGGTGGGATCGTAGCTGTCCAGGAAAGCCAGGACCCGGGTGGGATCCACGGGGTTGTCGAGGGTGACATCGAGCCAGGCACGACGGGCGTCGGACGTGGCGCGATGGAGCGCGCAGCCGGCGCAGACAAGGACGGCCGTCAGCAGTGGAAGGCAGCGGGGCACGGGGGCTCCTGGGGAACGGGCTATCGCCAGGCCTCGGGCAGGGTGCTGGTGGGGGGCTCAGTGGTGGAGAAGTGGATCTCCAGCACCCAGCCTGCGGTGACCACCAGGCGGCCGGTGTGCAGCAGCTCGGCCCCGTCGGGATCGAAGATCATGACCTTGTGCATGCCCGGGACCACCGGCACGGTGACCTCTCGGGTGCCCTCGGAGATGGTGCCCACCGGCTGACTGTCGATGGTGATCAAGGCATCGGTGCCTGCCGCAGCCACGAAGGTGACCGAGGCCAGGGAGGCGTCGATGGTGGGGCGCCCGCCACTGGCTTCGTAGGGATCGAAGTCGCTCTGGGTGAGGTGGTCCAGGCTGTGGTCTTCGCGGGCCGAGGTGGCGGGAGGGGCGGAGGGCCCCCGCGAAGCGTAGTCGATGGCACCGCCCGCCGAGTGGACCAGGGTGCTGCCGGCGGAGGCCGCGCTCAGGCCCACGGCCACCCCCGACACCACGGGGTTGGCTGGGGCGAGCATGGACGCGACCGTGGCGCCAGCCTGGGCGGTCTGCATCGCGCTGGGGCGTCGGGGTTCGTCTTGGTCGGCAGCCTCGGCGGCCTCGAGCTGCATGGCGCGGACCGGCTGGACCTTCAGCCGCTCGCCGTCCCAGTGCACCACCATGGTCTCGTCTTCGTCCAGCTCGATGTTCTGCTCGGCCAGCAGCTTGCCGCTGTGGCTCTCGACCCGTAGCCCGTGGCGTCCGGCTTGCTGGACCAGCACGGGCGCGTGGCCCTGGCCAGCGAGCTGTCCGACGTCCTCGCCGTCCACCAGGATGCGCACGTCGCCTTCGGCGGACACCAGGAGGTGGGCCTCCCCCAGGGCGATGGAGGGGATCAGGAGCGAGGCGAGGATGAGCGGGTGCATGGAGCCAGGATAGCAGAGGGCCCGCTACTCGGGGCAGAGCACTCCGAGCTTGTAGGAGCTGTCGCTGCCATAGAGGTACCAGGCACGCTCCAGCTCGTCGACGACCACGTCGGCGTAGCTGCGCTCGAGGCTGGTGTCGGACCAGGTGGAGGTGGTGCCGCTCTCCAGCTCGATGCGGCGGAGGTGGAAGCCGCCTTGATCGATGAGGGCCAGCAGGGCGTCTCCGCTGGCCGTGACCGCGGCGCCGGAGGCGTCCAGATCGGTGCCAGCGGTGACCCCAGCGATGACCGAGAGGGACCAGGTCTCGCTGGAGGAGGCCTGCCAGGCGTAGCCCAGGCTGTCGGCGCTGGCGTCCTCGAAGAACAGCACCCACGGCGCGCCGCCGGGGCCGTGGGCGCCCTGGGGCCCGCTCGCGCCGCGGTGAACGGTTTCGGGAGCGCTGATGCGGTCGCTGGCCGGTAGCCAGCTCGCCACCTGCAGTCCGGTGGTGTCGCTCGAGGCCACGCCAGCCTCGTCGGAGGAGAAGCAGGCCATGTCCAGGCCAGTCCAGGAGCCGCCGCCTTGGGTGGTGGCCCAGGACCAGCCGTGATCGCTCTGGGCGGCCCCCAGGCTGCGCGCGCTGGTGTAGGCCGCCTGCACGATCCCGTCTCCCGGGGTGCAGGCCGCGACCGCCTGCACGCTGCCCAAGCCGGAGGCCACCGCGGTGCCGGCCCAGTCGCCATGGTCGCCGGCTTCGGGCTCCAGCAGCAGCATGGCGTCGGCGCAGCTGCTCCAGGCCACGAGGCTGGGGTCGCCGTCTTCGCTCACCACAGGGGCGACAGTGGCGCCGGTGCCCAGGCCCACCCCAGGGGTGATGTCCTGGTCCACCAGCAGGTTCAGCCCGACGTCGAAGGCCCGGTAGCGGAGGGTGGCGCCGCTGCAGCTGCCGTCGTCTTCGGCTCCGAAGAAGGCCAGCACCCGCTGACCTGCAGGATCCCAGCTGAGCTCCACCGCCGAGGGACCCATGCCGCTGGCGGCGAAGCTGGCCACCATGCCGTCTTCGACCAGGGTGTCGTCGCAGTCTTCGTCCACGTCGTTGCAGGGCACCTCGAGGGCCCCGGGGTTCACATCGGCGCTGCCGTCGTCGCAGTCGTCACCGCCCACCTCGGGGGCGTCGTAGCCGTCGCCGTCCACGTCGGTGAGGTCGGCGCCGTCGCAGTCCTGGTCCACGCCGTCGTAGGGCACTTCGTCGGCACCGGGGTGGATCTCCGGATCGACGGGATCGCAGTCGTCGTCGATGTATCCGTCGCAGTCGGCGTCACCGGTGTCGCAGGTGTCGGGGACCTCGGTGTCGTCGGTGACGGTGGGGTTCTCGTCGAGCCAGGCTTGCCAGTCGCCGGACCAGACGCCGGGGCAACCGGCCAGGAGGAGCAGGGAGGGGACGATGATTCGATGCGTGCTCATGGGACCTCCCTACCAGCGCCCGATCACGACGGCGCCGGCCACCAGCCCAGCGCCAGCGACGCCGAGACCGATGCTGCCGATGCTCGCGGCGTGGGCGGTCTGATACCGGCTGCGGGCTTCGTCTTCGGTGAAGGAGCCTTCCATGGTGGCCTTCCAAGACAGCTCGGCCCAGCTGATGCCGCCTGCGGCCACCGCCAGCCCTGCCAGGCCGCCGAAGAGCAGTGGGCGGGAGCCGACGCCCCCGCTGGAGCCCGAGGGCTCGTCGCTCTCGACCACCGGCTGGAGCTCCTTGGGGATCTGGCCGCCGAAGACGTACCAGGAGCTCACGTCCACCTGGTCGGCATGGCGCTGGACCAGGGTGGCGCGTTCGATGGGCAGGCGGAGGCTGTCGGGGCGACCGTCCACCACCCAGGTGCTGCCCTGTGGAAGCTCCTGGGTGTCGCCTTGTCCCTTCTTGCTGGCCGAGGTGTAGGCCTTGTCGAGCAGGGGCTCCGCTGTGAGGTGCTCGGGGGGCAGGGTGAACGCGCCGTCGAGGCTGAGGGCCCCGCGCAGCGCGTCCCTGGCATTGTCTTCGTCGTTGTGGTGGGCGAAGTACAGCGCCAGCAGGTGATGCAGCTGGGTGGCCGTGGGCACGTCGGCCAGCTCGGTCAGGCAGCCGATGTCCTGGTGGACGGTGGCGACCTGTTTTTCGAAGGCCGTCCAGTCTTGGGCCGCGTGGGCCTCGAAGCCGGCTTCGATGTCGGCGGACAGGGCTGCCGCGTCGGCAGGACAGCCAGCGCTGGCGACCTGGAGCAGGGCGAGCAGGAGAAGAGACACACAGACCTCCCTCTCGGCGGGCCGCACGATGGTGAGCGGCCTGGGAAGAGGGAGTATACGACTAGCCGAGCATCCCTGGGAAGAACCAGGCCATGGCTGTCATACCGATGCAGGTGAGCACGACGATGGAGCTGATGTACAGCAGGCCGATGATCACGCAGTTGCGACCCTGGCGCGCGGTCTTCGCCGCCTTGAGGAAGTAGGCGCCGCACAGGAAGCCCGCGGGCCAGAAGAAGACCGACAGGGCGTAGAAGAGCAGGGCGGAGTCAGGAGGCTCCGCGGCTCCCTCGGGATCCTCGGCGGTCAGGCGCTTGACCCGCTTGTGCACGAAAAGCAGCACCAGGCCGGCGGCGAGGAACCAGCCCACGCACACGATGAAGCATGCGATGAGCATGATGACGATGGCCATGACAGGACTGGGGCCCATGGTCATTGCTCCGCCACGGCCATGAGCAGGTCGTCCCAGTGGGTGTCCTGGGACCAGGTGGCGCCGGCGCCGTTCTGGTAGTCGCGCAGGTGGCTCATCCAGCGCGCGTCGAAGAGGATGTTCAGGCCCGTGGCCCAGGCGTAGGGACCGCCGGTGTAGTTGGCGATGACCGCGTCGTCCAGGGCGGCTTCGATGTCGGCGCCGTAGGCTGCCAGTCGGGGGTTGCTGCTGTCCTGGATGTTCCGCGCCAGGTCACCGATGTCCATGTACCACTCGTTGTAGGTGTGGTCGGTGCCCCGGGAGGCGTCGCGGGCCTCGAGCAACGCTTCCATCACCGTCTCGTCGGCGAGCGCGGCCTGGGCCAGACCGTCGATGGCTGTGGAGAGGGCTGGGACCAGAGCCGAGTCGAAGGCGCTCTGGGTCCACTCCCCACCCTCGACGGCCTGGTTGGCCAGGTCGGTCGCCAGGTCCGCCGGGGTCCAGCCCGGGCGCTCGCGGAGGGTGGCGAGGGTGAGGTCGTACTGGTAGCCGCCCATGCCCACGGTGGACTCGCTGCCCACCACGTAGTCGGCCTGATCCGCGAAGGCGTGGGCCACCTCCCAGGCGGCCATGTTGCAGGCGTCGAAGCCCAGCACGTCGATGGGGCCGCGGGCGTCCACCAGGGGCTGCAGGCCTTCTTGCAGCTCGCCCTCGGCCACGCTCATGTCGTTGCGGCTCGAGTCGTCCCAGCTGACTCCGGGCAGGGGTGGGGTGCCGTCGGTGAGCATCCAGCCCTCGCCGTGGTCCCACATGATCACGGCCACGTGCTCCGCCGGGTAGTTGTCGTTGGCCCACAGCAGGAACTGGCTGAGAGTGCCGGGATCGCCCATGTCCAGCTCACCCATGTCCTGGACGATCTCGCTCACGACGGTGGTGTCGTCGGAGTCTTGCTCGATGTAGTAGCGCCGGGTCTCGGTCCAGTCGCCGTCGGCGGTGGAGTAGCCTTCGGCGCGGTCGGCCTGGACAACGATGTGCACGCCGTCCCCGGAGCCTGCGCGCTCGAGCTCGTTCAGATCCTGGGGGACCCAGGCCTCGAGGTCGTTGTCGCCGTTCATGAAGACCATGAAGGTCCAGCGAGCCAGGTCTGTGTCGGTGTCGGTGTCGGTGTCGGTGTCCGCGTCGGTGTCTCCGTCAGCATCGGTGTCGGTGTCGGTGTCGCCTTCGGGAGGTGCGGTGTCGTCGGGGTTGTCGTCTTTGTCACCGCAGGCCCCCAGGACCAGGGTGGACAGCAGGATGGCGACGGGCAGGCAGTGGCAGCGCATGGAGACTCCGGTTCGCGGTCCGACCAGTGTTCCTTCCTGGAGCGCCAGGCGCAAGGATCTGCGGCCCTCCGCATGGCTTCTCGGGGTAGAATGCCAGCGTCCGACCCGAAGAGGCGTCCATGCGCTGCCACCTGTTGCTGCCGATGCTCCTGCTGCTGGGATGCTCGGACTACGAGATGGTGGAGCAGAAGGATCCTCTGCCCCAGGACAGCGAGCCCCCACCGGACACCGAGCCGCCGCCCGACGACAGCGAACCGCCGCCGGCCAGCTGCGACGACTTCGAGGTTCCCGAGCCCTACGAAGCGAGCCAGGACGAGACCTGCCTCGAGGAGGCGGTCTGGACCCCGGGGACCTTCGATCCAGTGGTGGAGTGGCAGTGGGCCAGCAACCCCAGCGCGTCGGGCTACGACCACATCATGGCGGCGCCGGCCATCGGCAACCTCACCGACGACAACAGCGATCTGGTCATCGACGAAGACGACATCCCCGACATCGTGTTCACCACCTTCTCCGGCTCGGCCTATACTTCGGGGGGGGCGCTGAACTTCATCTCCGGCGACGGCTCCGGTACGCACTGGTCCAAGACCAGCATCGACGGCTACACCCCCTATGGCTCCGGCGGGGTGGCCATCGCCGACCTCGAGGGCGACGGGCGTCCCGAGATCCTGGTGGCGGGGATGGAGGCCGCGGTGCTGGTGGTCGAGGCCAACGGTAGCCTCAAGTGGGCCGCCGGGACCACCCCCTACGCCTACGGCTGCCCAGCGATCGCCGACATGGACGGCGATGGCTACGCCGAGGTGATCTTCGGCCACCAGATCTTCGACTACCAGGGCAACCTCATCGGTGAGGGCAGCTACGGCGTGGGCGGCATCTACATGAGCTTCGCCGTGGACATGGACGCCGACGGCCAGCTCGAGGTCGTGGCCGGCAACGCGGTCTACGAGATGGACGGCTCGGTGCTGTGGGCCAACGGCGAGAGCGACGGCATTCCGGCCGTGGCCGACTTCGACGCCGACGGCCTGCCCGAGGTGGTCACGGTCACCGGCGGCGCCGTCACCCTGGTGGACACCGACGGCACCCGCCTCTGGCAGACATCCTTGCCCGGTGGCGGCTCCGGCGGCGCGCCCACGGTGGCCGACTTCGACGGCGACGGCGAGCCTGAGGTGGGTGTGGCGGGCCTGGGGGCCTACACCATGTTCGACACCGACGGCTCGGTGGTCTGGTCCAACCCCACGGAAGACGACTCCTCCTCCCGCACCGGCTCGGCGGTCTTCGACTTCGAGGGCGACGGGGTGAGCGAGGTGGTCTACGCCGACGAGCACGACCTGTTCGTCTACTCGGGCCCAGACGGCGCCGTGCTGCTGGACGAGACCGGCCACGCCTCGGGCACGCTGTACG
>CAZHIK010000175.1:0-12022 GCA_964532635.1 uncultured Enterobacterales bacterium | reverse complement strand
CGTCGGCCCGGACACCCACCGCTGTGTTTGCAGCCAGTTGGCAGTTCTCTGCCGTGAGCGTCGCACCGTCCTGGACCCCGATGCCCCACCCGTCGCGGCCGTCCCCGCCCAGGATCGTCGTGTCCACCAGCGTCACCGTGGTGCCCGGTTCGGTGGCCAGGACGCCGCTCGTCGCGTTTCCAGCCAGCTCGCAGCCCTCCATCACGAGGCTGGCGGAGGCTGCGGGATTCAGCTGGTGAGCCAGGACTCCAATGAACCCGCTCCCCTCTACCCCGAGGTCCACCAGCCGCAGCGTTCCCGACGTGACCTCCACTCCGGCATAGTTGGAGCCCGCCACATTCATCCCCGACACCTCGACCTCGCCGTTCATGGCGCTGATGACGATACCCGAGGTGCTCTCGCCTCCCACGCTCGCATCCAGGATCACCAGGTCGCGGCAGCGCCCGGCGAGGTGGACCCCCGCGTGGTCGGTCGTGAGCTCCAGTGTCTCCGCGTAGGTCCCCGCTGCCACCGCCACCAGCCCTCCACCCCGGGAGCCGGCCAGATCCAGGGCGGCTTGGATGGCGCGTAGGGGGGCCTCGGCGCTGCCGCCGCCGCCTTCGGGGGCCGCGACGTCCACGTGAACGGTGGAGCTGTCCACGCGCAGCTCTCCCCAGGGCCCAACCCCGCAGGCCTCGGGTACGCAGGCCACCCGATCCGCCAGCCAGCCCTCCGCACACTGCGGCACCTCCCCCGTGTCCTTCACCATCCCCGGCTTCTCGCCGCAGCCGACCACGCCGATTTCGAGAACGGCCGGCAACAGCAGGGCTTGGGCACGTTTGTTCATCGCGGCGTGTCTCTGCTGTCGAGGCCGGGTGGGAGGGCGAGCTGCGGGGTGTAGGGCCGCACAGCGGGCGACGGGGCCATGGCGGGCTCGGTGATGGCGAAGTTGAGCGAGAACATCAGCGCGCAGCTGGGCCGATCCCAGATCGGGCAGATCTCGCTGCTGGGCGCCTCGGTCCAGTCGTCTCGGGGCGCCAGGCAGGACTCGCCCTGGACCCACAGGGCGGGGTCGTTGCCGTCCCAGCTGTTGCCGTCGAGCTGGGCCGAAGCGTCGTCCAGGAACAGGCCTGCGCCGGCGTTGTCGCTGATCGCGTTGCCCTCGAGGGTCAGCCCGGAGTTGCCGTCCCAGGCCGTGGTTCCCGCGGCGTACACGCCGTCCCCGCAGCGGGAGGTCGCGCCGTGGGAGACGCCGGTCCCCCCCTCGATGGTGTTGCCGGAGAGCTGGTAGCTGCCTTCTCCCGCCAAGTAGGCGCCAGCCACCGGGTTGTGGGTGATGGTGGTGTCGGTGACCCGCAGGGAGGGGGCCCCCAGGCTGAGCTGGTCCGCAGCAAAGATCCCCACGCCGCCGCCCAGGTCGGCACTCTCGCGGGTGTCCGAGATGGTGGAGGCGTGGATGTCCATGTCTCCTTCGTAGGTGACCACCGCCCCTGCGAAGGCGTTGTCGAGGAGGGAGCACTCGGTGCAGCTCAGGCGCGCTCCGCCCCCAACGGCGTACAGTCCAGGTCCCTCGTTGTGTTGGGCCAGGAGCCCGGAAGCGATGACCGCTGCTCCCCGTTGAGCGTTGAGCGCTGGCGCGGCGGCACCATCCTCCGATGTTCCGCCGAGGGTTCCCGTGATGGACGAGTCGCGGATCGCGACCCGCGTGCCCAGGCCGTCGGCCAGCAGGCCCGTGTCCGTGTTGTCTGCCAGCTCGCAGCCATCCACCGTGATCGACATACCACCCCACACCTCGATCCCGCGCCCGGCCTCCCCTGTGGGAGCCGGCAGGGTGTCCCGGATCAGCGTGTTCACCAGCGCCACCGTGGTGCCCGTCTGGGTGGCCTTGACGCCTACCGTCGTGTTGCCCGCCAGCTCGCAACCCTCGGCGAGCAGCGCCGCGCCGCTGTGGACCTCGATGCCGTACCCGCCCTCCCCGCTTCCGTCCTGCAGCGTGCACCTGACGGTCGTGTCCACCAGCGCCACTGCGGTGTCCGGCTCTCGGGCTGCGATGCCCACCCCCGTGTTCCCGAACAGCTCACAGCGCTCCCCGGTGAGCACCGCGCCGCTCTGGACCATGATGCCGTGTCCTCCCTCTTCGCTGTTCTCCGCCAGGGTGTCCTGGATCCACGTGTCGGCCAGCGCCACCACGGTGCCCGGGTCTCCGGCCAGGACACCCAGCGTCGCGTTTCCAGCCAGCTCGCAGCCCTCCGCCGTGAGCGTCGCGCCATCGGAGACCTGGATGGCGTACCCGAAGCCCTCGTCCCCGCCCTGCTGGGTGTCCAGGATCCTCGTGTCCACCAGCGTCACCGCGGTGCCTGGGTCGCTGACCAGCACCCCCACCCCCGTGTTGCCGGTCGAGTCACAGCCCTCCGCTCTCAGCTCCGCGCCAGCTTGGACATGGATGCCGAACCCGTCGCCGTTTCGGTCCGTCAGGCTGTCCCGGACCCTGGTGTCCGTCAGCATCGCCTCGGTGCCCTGTTCCGTGGCCCAGATACCCCCGGCCGTGTTGCCGTCCAGCTCGCAGCCCTCCGCCGAGAGCGCCGCGCCGCCTCGGATCACGACGCCGTACCCGTACGCTCCGTCCTCATCCGGCAGGGTGTCTCGGATCACCGTGTTCACCAGCGCCACCTCGGTGCCCGGGCCCAGGGCCGCCACGCCGGCCGTGGCATTGCCCGCCAGGCTGCAGCCGCCCGCGGTGAGCGTGGCGCCGTCTTGGACCTGGATTCCGTAGCCGTCGTCCCCGCTCCCGTCCGTCAGGGTGCCCTGAACCCTGGTGTCCGCCAGCGCCACCGCGGTGTCCAGGTCCGAGGCAACGATGCCGATCGTCGAGTTGTCGGTCAGGTCGCAGCCTTCGCAGGAGAGCGTCGCGCCGCCGTAGACCTGGATGCCGTAGCCGAACGCCCCGCTTTCGTCCGTCCGGGTCTCTCGGACCGTCGTGTCCACCAGCACCACGGCGGTGCCCGCACCGAAGGCCACGACGCCCCTTCCCGTGTTGCCCTTCAGCTCGCAGCTGTCGGCTTCCAAGCTCGAAGGCGCGCTGCCGCTTCCCTGGTAGGTCGCGATTCCGGCGTCTCCGCTTCCTTCCACCGAGAGGTCCAGCAGACGCAGCCTCCCCGACGTGGCAAGCACGCCGACCCAGCTCGAGCCCACCACCGCCAGGCCTGACACCTCGGCCTCGCCGTACCCGACGCCGATGTCGATCCCCGGAGTGTCGGCCCCTCCACCGCTCGCATCCAGGGTCACCAGCTCCCGGCAGCGCCCCGCCAGGTGCACCCCGGCGTGGTCGGAATCCATGACCACGGTCTCCGCGTAGGTCCCCGCGGCCACCGCTACCAGCGCTCCGCCCCGAGAGCCGGCCAGGTCCAGGGCGGGCTGGATGGAGCGCAGGGGGGCCTCGGCGCTGCCGTCGCCGCCTTCGGGGGCGTCGATGTCCACGTGGATGGTGGAGCCATCCATGGGCAGCTCGCCCCAGGTCCCCACCCCGCATGCCTCGGGCACGCAGGCCCCCCGGTCAGCGAGCCAGCCTTCGGCGCATGTCTGCACCTCCCCCGTGTCCCCGGTCCCCTGCTGCTTCTCACCGCAGCCGAGCCCCCCGATTCCGAGGCCGGCTGGCAACAGCAGGGCGAGGGTGCGGCCGTTCATCGTGGGGTTTCTCCGCCCGCGATGATCCCACAGGCCAGGCAGCGAAGCCACCTGACGTCGTAGGCGTCAGCCCACCCGCTGCACCTCACCCCCCATCCGCTCGTTGATCTCCACGTGCCAGTCCATCAGCGCCTGGGCCCGGCCGGGCAGGTCGATGGTGCCCCAGATCACGGTCAGGGTGCGGCGGCTGGCGGCGGTGGTCTTGGCGCGCTGGGAGTCCTTGACCGGGTTGGCGCAGGGGCCGTTGGCGTCGTGCAGGCAGATCAGGCCGGACAGGTCGATCTCCTGGCCCGACATGTTGAACACGTAGCGGGCGCCCTTCTCGGCGATGGCCGCCCGGAAGGGCGCCTCGAGCAGATCCAGGTCCACCGTGCTCACGGGCAGGCAGCCGTGCAGGGCCGCCAGGTTGGTGGCGTCCACCGCAGCGTTGATCCAGGGGAAGCGTCCCTTGGCCGCCACCCCCCGGATGTACTCGTTGCATGGCTTGGAGCGGCCCGCGGGCTTGAAGCCGCCGTGGCGCAGCAGATCCCGCACCAGCTTCTTGGTGGGATCGTCGAAGGGCGGAAAGGGCACCTCGGCGTCGAGGCTCGCCAGCGCGCGCACCCAGTCGGGGGCGGGCAGCTCGCCCAGGGGGGCGGGCCAGGTGGTGACGAAGGCGCGGAGGTCCAGGGCGGGATGGGGATCGATGGTGAGCATGCCGGCTAGCTATCGTGCATCGAAGCTGCTGGCCTTCCAGCGGCGGTGCTCCCAGTGGCCTACGCCGGTGTCCACGAGCGCGTGCAAGGTGTCGCCTTCGACGCTGAGGGCCTGGGCCCTGGGGGCACCCGTGTCGATGCAGCTCACCCCGTCCAGATCGCCGGCGCACAGCTGCAGGCTGTCGTCGTCGATCGTGGCGAACACCGCCCGATCCACCAGCCACACCGGGCCGGTGGTGGGCTGGAGCGTGCCCGGCACGGCCAACACCCGCTGCTTGCCGAAGCTCTCGCCACCGTCGGTGCTGGCGGCGAAGATGGCCTGACTGCTGCCGTCGGAGCCATTCCCGACGGCGGCCAGCAGCAGCCGTCCGTCTTCTGCCACCGTCAGGGCGGGCCACTCCACGCGCCAGTAGGGATCGTCGGGAGCCAGGATCTCCAGGTCCACCTCGGTGGGATCGTCGATGGTCCAGGTCTCGCCGTCCAGGCGGGCCTCAGCCAGCCACACCCGCCGGGTGTGGCGCACGTCGGTCAGGGCGTCGGGGTTGCCCGCTCCCATGGCCAGCAGGTAGCGGTCGCCGTCTTGCACCGCGCTCAGCTCGGTGGGGAAGCTGGGCACCGCTTCGGCTTGACCGCTGGTCCACTCGGTGCCGTCGTGCAGGGCCATGCGCACGGTGACCGTGCTCCCTTCGGCGTCGGAGTCCGTGCTGCCTCCGGTGGTGGAGCCGTTGGGGCTGTTGATCCAGGCGGCGGCCAGGCCCTCGTCACCCGGCAGTAGCTGCGGCCGGCCATAGGGGCCGCCGCGGCCCTCCGCAAAGGGCATAGGCTCCCAGCTGGCACCATCGTCGAGGCTGACGGAGCAGCGCTGCTTCCAGCGCACCTGGGTGTCGCCGCCAGCCAGGCTCAGCTCTCGCCAGCAGACCCAGACCTGGTCGTCCTGGGTGGCGATGGCGGGGGACTCGACCACCAGCGCGCGGGGATCCGACAGCACCTGGCCGTCCACCCACAGCTCGGCGCGGTGGCCGGGATCCGTGTCGTAGCGCAGCTCGGCGCGGTGCTCGCTGGCCACCGCCAGGTCCCCCAGGCCCTGTCTGGACGGGAACCCGGTGGGATCGGCCAGCAGATCGTCCCGCACCAGCCCGTCGGCCCAGGGCAGCTCCACCTCCAGCAGTGCGCCAAGGGTGGGGGCCACGTCGGTGAGCAGCACCGGGCTCTCCACCAGATCGCCCGCCCGCACCCCGGGTCCCAGCAGCAGGAAGGGCACGTTGCGGCAGCCGCTGCAGGAACAGCCGTGGTGGCGCCAGGGAGGCATGCTCGAGGCGCTGTTGTGACGCCCGTGGTCGCTCATCAGCAGCAGGTAGCTGCGATCGGCGTAGTCGGGGTGGTCCTGTACCCAGCGCCAGAAGGACACCAGGGGTCGGTCCAGCCTCCGGATGTCGTCGACATAGTCGTCGGGCTTGCCGTTGTGGCCCGAGCGGTCCAGCTGGTGCAGGTTGGCGACCGCCAGCCTCAGCGTGCCGCCCTCCATCTCCTGCTGCAGGGCCTCCAAGACGTCGCTGTCGTCGTGGCTACCGCCGTCGAGTACGGGATCGGTCACGAAGACGAAGCCGTCGGATCCGAGCTCGGGCAGACCCGGCCACTGCGAGCCGGCCAGGCCCTCGAGCAGCTCGGTGTTGGCCAGGATGGGAGCGTCCGCGGGCGCGAGGGTGGGATCGGCCCCGAGCAGGACCTGGGCCAGCACTGGCAGCTGGGATCGGTACGCGCCAGGCTCCTCGCTCGGGGGGTAGTTGGCCATGGGCGGTGAGCGCCGCCCGGTCAGCAAGGCGCCGTGGGAGGGCACCGTGATGCTGGAACCGAGGGTCCAGGCCGAGGTGGCCCGCAGGCCCTGGGGTACCAGCTCGTCCCACACGGTGGGCATCATCTCCCAGGGCGCCTCGGCCGTGGCCGAGGAGATGGTGTCTCCCAGGGTCTCCTGCGCTCGGGCGCCGTCCATCACCACCACGAGCACCGTGGGGTCATCCACCAGCGCTGGGGTGGCGGTGGAGGCAGGCTCGATGCGCGCGCAGCCCGCCGCGAGGATCAGCAGGGAGAGCATCATGGGGCCCCCAGCTCTTCGGCGCTCCAGCTGCGCAGCTCCCACTGGCCCACGCCGATGTCCACCAGAGCGTACAGCCGACCCTGGTGGGCCACCATGCGCAGGATGCGGGGGCTCTCGGCGTCGGTGCAGCTGGCTTCCAGATCCGGGAGGCCGGTGCAGATCCAGGCCTTGTCGGCGTCGGGGTCCACGGTGGCCCACACTGGCTGCTGGCCCATCCAGACCGGTCCGATGTGGGGCATCAGGCGGTAGGGCAGCTCCACCGCGCCCTGTTCATCCCAGCTGCGGCCGTCGTGGGTGGTGGCCACCACGGCCACGGAGCCCCCTTCGACGAAGCCGCTGGCCGCCAACAGCACCTCCCCCTCGGGGCCGGCTGCCAGGGCCGGATACTCCATGCGCCACTGGGCGGGGGAGCCTGCCACTGCGCTCAGCTCCACGGGGTGGACACTGCCCCAGGTCAGTCCACCATCGCCGATCTCGGCGAAGCCCATGTGCACGTCGCGGTGGTGGCGGGCGTCCTCGGTCACGCCACTGGCGCCCAGGGCCACCCAGGCTCCCCCGGGGGCGGGCAGCAGGGCTGCGTCGGTGGGGAAGGTGTGGATGCCGCCGGCGGATGTGCGCTCCCAGCTGCTGCCATTCCAGCGAGCCAGATCGACACTCATGTCGCTCTCTTCGGTGGCCCAGCTCTCGGTCGCCAGCCCGTTGGGGTTGTGGGCCCAGGCCGCCATCACCACGCCGTCGAGCCCCGCGGACAGGGCCGGCCGCCAGTAGGGCCCCACCCGCTCGACCGGGAAGCCGATGTCGGTCCAGCTGTCGCCGTCGTCGTCGCTCTGGAAGCAGCGGGGAACCCAGGCGGTCTCGTGAGCGTCGGGGGCCAGCACCACCTCACGGAAGCAGAGCCAGCTGTGGCTGCCGTCGGTGGCCATGGTGGCTGCCTCCACCGCGATGGCGTCGGGGTCCGACAGCTGCTGGCCCGCCACCCACAGCTCGTTGCGGTGGGCGGGGTCGTCCTGGTAGCGGATCTCGGCCTGCAGCTCGCCGGCCACGGCGAAGTCGGCCAGGCCCGAGCGGGAGGCCACGCCGGTGGGGTCGGTGAGCAGGTCGTCGCGCACCAGGCCGTCGGCCCAGGGCAGCTCGAGTCCCAGCAGGGCGGCCATGGTGGGGGCGTAGTCCACCAGCAGCAGGGGGCCGTCGGTGTCGGAGCCCGCCACCACGCCGGGGCCGGTGAGCAGGAAGGGCAGCCGGCGGCAGCCGTTGCACGCGCAGCCATGGTGGCGCCAGGGGGGATCGCTGGCGGCGTCGCTGTGGCGGCCGTGGTCGGCGGTGAGCAGCACCCAGGTGTCGCCGGCGTAGCCTTCGTGGTCGTCCAGCCAGTCCCAGAGATTGGCCAGGGGGCGGTCCAGGCCCTGCACCTTGAGCAGGTGCTCGTCGCCCTCGCCGTAGTGGCCGGAGCGATCCACCTGGTGGAGGTTCACCACGCCCAAGCGCACGGGGTTGGCTGCCAGCTCGGCCGTGAGCTTCTCCACGACCTCGGCGTCGTCTTGGGAGGTCTTCTGGCTCTCGCCCTGGGTGACCAGGCTGTAGTCTCCGCCGACGTCCCACCCCAGGCCGGGCCACAGGCTGTGGGTCAGGGCCGAGGGAAGCTTCGTGTTGCCCATCAGCAGGTTGTCGGCCCGGGCCACGCTGGCGTCGTCGGCCCGCAGCAGCTCGCCGAGGGTGGGCAACGGGGAGAGGTACAGCCCGGGGTCGTCGCCGGCGGCGTAGTTGGCCAGGGGAACCCGGCGGCCTGTCACGATGGCGGCGTGGGCGGGCACGGTGGTGGTGGCGCCGATGTTCCAGGCTTCGGTGGAGCGCACGCCGGTGCCAAGGCGCTCGTCCCAGATGGTGGGCAGGAAGCTGGACGGCAGCTCTCCGTTGGCCGACGAGGGATCGTCGCCCAGGGACTCTTCGAGACGCACGCCGTCCATCACCAGGATCAGCACGGTGTCGTCCGGGAAGACCAGGGGATCGTCCTTGCAGGCGGCCAGCCCAAGCATGCCCAGGGCGAGCCAGGGGCTCGGTCGAACCCCCCGGCAGCGGCTCGGGGACGGGCGTTGGCGTGCCATGGCAGGGGCGGAGTGTAGCCGCCTGCTGCGCCGCCGTCGCCTATTCGGCGTCCACGACCTGGGGGTTCGGTGTGGCGTCGTGGGGCTCCAGCTCCAGCGAGCGACGCAGAACTCCGTCGGAGCCCCTGGCCTCCAGAGTGAGGCTGTGGCGCTCCTCGACCGGATCCCAGCTCACCCTCACCAGGCCGAAGCCAGCAGCGTCGGTGTGTACGTCGATGCCCTCGCTCCAGTCGCCACAGGTCCCACCGGTGCAGCGCTCGGGCCGCAGGTTGGTGGTGGGCACGGACAGCTCTGGCAGGCCGGCGATGCTGCCGTCGTCGATGCCTCCGGCGCTGTGCAGGTCTCCGGAGACCACCACCAGGCCGTCGATGTCGCGTTCCTGCAGGGTGGTCAGGAGCAGGCGTTGCTCGTAGGGGTAGCGGGCCCAGGAGTCCACCTGCTTGGCGTGGGGGTTGAAGCAGGAGCCGGTGATCAGGACCTTCCAGGTGGCGGTGCTGGCCTCGAGCCGCTCGAGCAACCAGGCGCGCTGATCCACCACCTCGGGCTCGCCAGCAAGGAGGGACTTGTCTGCGCCGTCCTGTGTCTCCGCCGGATCCCTCTGGGAGCGCACGTCCAGCATGTAGACCTCCACCTGGCCCCACTCGAAGGCGTACCAGATGCCGTGCTCCGGGCTGGGGATATCCGGGGGCGGTGGGTAGTACTCGTGGAAGGCCTGGCGGGCGGTGTCCCGCCAGCTGGCGGTGCGATCGGCGTTGTTGTCGCCGTAGTCGTGGTCATCCCAGGTGTGGAAGAAGGGGGTGGCCGCCAGCAGCTCGAGATCGAGCACCCGGGCCTGGCTGTGGCCCGACAGCTGGTCCTGGTGCATCTTGCGCCAGATGTCCGTGGTGGGTTCGTCTCGGTCCCCGGGGTCCCGGTGATCCAGGTCGCCGATCTGCAGCACGAAGGCTGGCTCCAGGGCCGCCAGGGCGGCGTAGGCCGGGGTGGCCACGCCGTCGTCGCCGTCGGCGTCAGCGAGCACCCCGATGACGAAGTCGCGGGCCTCGTTCGCGGGAGGAGCGGTGGTGAACTTGCGCTCGGAGCGAGACTCGAGCGGGTGGCCGTCCTCGTAGAAGGCGTAGCTATAGGTGGTCTCGGGCTGCAGGCCCTCCATGCGGCAGTGTGCGCATCCGTCGGCCTCGCTTTGGGCCAGGGCCATGCCGGTGGCGGTCGGCTCCTCGGGATCGCCGCCTTCGGGCCAGGCCCGGCACTCCAGCTCGGCCTCCCGGTCCAGGCGGGCCATCACGGTCGCGGCGCAGTCGCTCACAGCCGCTGGGTAGGGTCCCACGGTGATGGGGCCCTCGAAGGCCCTGCTGTCGTCACCCTGGCCCGGACAGCCCGCGCCCATCAGGGCGGCCAGGACCAGGATGGCGCGGGGTCCCATGGGGTGCTCCCTAGCGCCTGCCGCCGATCCCCACGATGAGCAGCAGGCTCATGATGGCGCAGACCCCCATCATCAGCATGAACATGGCGATGCTCGGGAAGACCCGGACCACCCAGGCGGCCGGGAGCACCGGGAAGAGCAGGTAGGCCGGCAGGAACGCCAGCTCGTGGAGCCGCCAGCTGGCCCCGGGGGCGCGGGGGCGCGCGAGGCGGGCCACCAGCTCCGGCAGGTAGACCGTGAACGCTGCGCACGCGGCGGTGGTCCAGAACGGGTGCTGGTCGAAGCTCGGGCTGTGCAGCACCAGCAGGTCCGCGCCCAGGGCGGCCAGGATCGAGGCGGCCACGGCCAGGTAGAAGCCCACCTTGCCCGCCAGCTCCACCCAGCGGGAGGCGCGCTTGGCCTTGCGCTTCTTTGGCGGTGACCTCAGCCTGGCGAGGGCGTCGGTCTCACGGGTCACGCGGCGCGCGAGGTCCAGCAGTTCCTTGCTGCGGGTGAGCCCCATCTCGAGCTGCTCGATCTCGGAGACCGCTTCGGTGAGCCGCTGGACGTGGGGGCCGCTGCCCTTGGGCATGGGCTTGTCGTCGCCGGGGATGGCGCCGGCCGCCTGGTCCTGGACGTGAGCCAGCAGGGCCTTCTGCCAGGCGAGGATCCAGTGCCGCAGCTGCTGCTGGGACTGGTTCAAGGTGCCCTCGCAGGCCGCGCGGGCGGCGGGACCCAGGTCGAAGGTGGACTCGACCGAGGCGAGCAAGCTGCGAGTCCAGCTCAGCAGGCTGCGTGTCTCGCGTTGAGCGTCGTGCCCCATCTCGGCGTTGCCGCCGACCGAGCTGGGCAGCTTGGAGAATGCGGGGCACTCGGCGATGTCTTCGAGCTCCAGGAACAGCTCGCGACAGTGGTCGCGATGCTCGAGCAGGTTCTGGACGCTCTCGTCTTCGATCTCCCGGAGAAGCGGCCAGATCACTTCCTTCCAGGTGGTGGGATCGAACGCTGGGTCCAGGGCGGCCAGGGCGAAGTAGACCGGGTCCATCTCCACTGCGCGCCGCAGGCTGATGCGCACACTGCGGTTGGCCTGGGGATAGTGCGAGGCGACCAGGGCTTTCTGATAGAACAGGCCCCCATCGTGGGGGATGCTCTGCTCGGCGGCCACGGCCAGCTCCCAGGCGTCCTTGTAGCGCTTGCCCAGGAAGCTGGCGCGGGATGCCAGCAGCTTGGCGCTGCCGGCCAGGCCCCGAGATGTGCCCTGGGGCAGCACTTCGGCGGCGCGCTCGAAGGCTTCGGTGGCCCGACCGTACTGGCCATCGCGAGCGCAGACGAAGCCCAGGCGGAGATGGACGCGGGGATCGAGATCGTCCAGGTCACGCGCGGACTCGAGGAAGCGCATGGACCGGGTGACGCGGTCGCGGGCCGAGGTGCCCAGGGTGGCGTCGGCCTGACCGATGAGCTCGTCGACCCGCTCCTTGACCTCCGGTCGCAGGCGGCGCTTCTTGCGCGCCACGGCCAGGGCGCCGGCGTGGCGTGCCTCGACCGCGCGGGCGTGGCGGAGGGTGAAGCGCTGACTGAGCTGCTCGAGCAGGGCTCCGTGGGAGACCGGGACGCTGGGTGCGCCGGGGTCGTCGTCGCTCTTCAGGCGCGTGCGCCAGCCCTGCGCGTCGGGGGCCTGACGCTTCCAAGCCAGGGCCTCGAGGTTGATCTCCTGTGCGACCTGGGCGGCCTGCTTCAGGTGCTCACTGGTCTCTTCGGGACACATCGCCGGGGGGTGCTCCCCCAGGCAGTTCAGGCAGTAGGCATTCATGTGTGAGTGGGCGTTGGCTCGTCCGGGCTCAGCAGGGCACCTGGGTGGCGCGCCAGTATACCAGTCCTATCGGCCCAGGATGGTTTCCCGTGCAGCCCTGCCGGGTCTGAACGCGATACGAGCAGCGCCTGTCGGAGAAGCCCAGGCCGGTGCTCCTGGACGTCGATCTGCCCTTCATCGAGGACGCCCAGATCGTCATCGATGCCCAGGCCAGTGAGCCGGCCTGGAAGCAAGCTCTCGAGATCGACGACTGGACCG
>CAZHIK010000174.1:0-12026 GCA_964532635.1 uncultured Enterobacterales bacterium | reverse complement strand
CTCTCCCACGACGTGGCGGGCGAGGCCCTTGAGCTGGGTCTTGGGGTTGATGATGAAGCGGATACGCCGCTTACCGGGCTTCTTGGCGCCCTCTTCGTCCTTGGTGGCGAAGGTGAAGCTGGCGTACTCCTTCTTCTTGGACCACACCACGCGCCAGTTGTCGCCGGCGCGGTAGGTGAGCTGCAGGAGGTAGTCGTCGACCGGTTCCTCGACGGGCTCGCCGTTGCAGTCGAAGCCCACCTCGAGTTCCACCAGCACAGGCTTCTGGGCGCGGTTTTCGAACAGGTCGGAGCCGATGTACCACTTGCGGCCGATGGTGGGCGCGAGGGCGGCGTTGATCTGGAACGGCGACCAGGGAGCCTCGTCGGGCAGCAGGCGTTCGACGCGACGCGGATCGTCACCGGCGTACATGTCGACCTCGACGGGACGCTTCCACTCGAGGTCCACGTCGAGATCCGGGCAGACCCCGCGAAGGAAGACGGTCTCGACGCGCTCGGCGCGCAGGTTGAAGCCGTCGTTGGCCATGTCGGGCAAGGGGCCCGTGAGCAGCACGGTGGTGCCCCCCATGCGCACCTGGTCGTCGGGGATGGGTTCCCAGGTCTCACCGCGGCGGTAGGACCAACGATAGGCGGGCAGGTAGCCGTTGCGTCCCGCGGGCAGGCCGCGGTCGACCAGCGCAAAGCGCACGGTCCAGCCGCCACGGATTGGGGGCAGGTCCGGCAGGGAGAACAGCAGGGTGCGTCCCGCAGCCATGACCTCCCAGTTGTTGAGGGGCCGCTCGGCGCCGCCGCGGTCGTCCTTCCAGAAGACCTCGAGGTCTTCGTTCATGCGAGAGGCCAGCCATCGCTCGTACTGCAGCCGGCCACGGATCCACCACTTCCCGCTCGCCACCGGCTTGGGGAAGGCCAGGGCCTCGCCCGCGAGCTGGAAGTCGGCAGGGGAGATGATGCCGGGCATGGCGGTGAGCAGGACCTGCACCGGCATGCCGAGTACTTCGTCGGGCTCGGTGTCAACCGGCACGGGCTGCCAGCCATCTGCGCTGGGGTATTCCCAGTCGAAGAAGCTGACGATGCTCAGCCCGTCGGATCCCGCGGAGCTGCGGGTGACGCCCAGCCGACCCACCGGACGGTTTTCCTCCACCGGGTCCATGTCCATGAGGCGGAAGTCGTCGTGGGTGAGGTAGAAGAACTGGTGCGGCGTGTAGGAGTCGGGCCCGAACTCCACCGGATCCATCTCGAAGACCTGCACACCACGGCCCATGCCAAAGACCAGGGCCGAAGGGCTGTCAGCCAGCCGGTGGAAGGGAAGCTCGCGCACCAGGGGTCGCCGGCCACCGCGCACGGACACCACCCGGTTGATGGAGCAGTTATGGACCGTGAGCTGCTGGGCGGAGATGAAGTCGAGGGCGGGCGCTTCCTCACGCTGTCGGGTGGCCACGCGGGTGAAGGCTTCCAGCTCGACCGCCGGGTCGTCCGACTTGAGCGTGAAGGTGACCGGAGCGACAGCCGGCAGGGCGGGCTTGCGCTCTTCGCCGATGAAGTTGAGGAAGTGGATGTAGGTCTTGTCCGGCACGCGGTTGAGCCGGAAGACGATCATCTCCGTCATCCATGCGAAGAGCTGGACCAAGGTGATGCCAGGATCGGCGTCGTTCAGGTTGGTCCACTCGGGGCAGTACTGGGGGATGAGCTGGCGAGCCTCGGCCACCAGATCGGCGTAGCGCCGGTCGTCCAGATTGGGGGGTCGAATGGGCATCAGCGTTTTCTCGTGTTGGAGAGCACGTGGACCAGGTTCTGCGGGCTGTTGGTGGCCACGATCTTGTAGTCCACCTCGATACGGACCTCGCCATCGCGGCCGGTGGAGGCGCGCACGCCCTCGACCTCTACGCGGGGCTCCCAGCGCTTGAGAGCCTTGCGAACGTGGAAGGCGATGAGGTTGGCGGTGGTGCGGGTGTTGGGCGCGAACAGATACCGATGCACCTCGCACCCGAAGGCCGGGAGCATGGGGCGCTCGCCAGGCTTGGTGCTGATGATCAGCAGAATGCTCTGCCGGATGTTCTCTTCGTACTCCGACATGGCGACCTTGCCGGACGCGGGATCGAAGTGGAAGGGGAACGCCCAGCCGCGTCCCAGGAACTCCTTACGGATGGTCATGGGCTGCCTTGCTCCGCGGCGCGAGAGTGAGCCGGGATTCTACCAGGATTGACGGATCTAGCTACCGTACGTGTTGCTGCAGATGGTGAACTCGGTGGTGTAACCCGTCCGCAGACTGATGATGTGCCTGGATGCCAGTACGAAATATGCCCCATCGTAGGGCGGGTTCAGGCCAGAGAGGTTGACCACGGTACCAGCGCGTAGCTCCTCGTTCCCCTGGACCGTTCCGGTGCCCCGCACGAACTGCCTGGCAAGCCGCTCCATCTCGGCCAGGGCGATCGCGCTGGCCTGGGACTGAGTGCTCACCGGAACGTCGGTGATGTAGGCGATGGACTCACCGAACATGCTGTCGGCCACCTGGGCGCCGATCTCGCCATCGCCGATGGTGAGGAGGTCGCCGTAGCCGGCTTCGCCCACCACTTCTTCCTTGGCCGCGATGTCCCAGCCCCGAACGGTGACCTTCGAGACCTGCTCAGCGCTGTTGAACGACATACGCAGCGCGCGCAGATCCTCGCCGAAGGTGACCGTGACCTCGTTGCCGCTGTACTGGTTGGGCGTCAGCTCGAGCACACCCTCGTTGATCCGCAGGGTGCAGTTGTTGCGGGCAGCCAAGCGCTTGAGGAAGGCGATGTTCGACTCGTTACGCTGGAGCACATACGGCATCTGCTCGGAGGTGGCCTCGATGGCGGTCTCGGCCCCGCACTCACCGCCTACCTCGGAAATGATGTCGGAGTCGAGTACGTCCTCCCAATAGCGGGTCTTCCGGCCGCGCCCGAGGATGTGCAGCGGGTCGAGGGCGCGCACCGTGATGGTGGTACCGCCATCCATGGTGTAGGACGGCTCGACCGCCGTGACCTGGCCCTTGAAGAGCAGCACGTTGCCGGCGCCGATCTTGGCTTCGACGTCATCGCCGATGCTGAAGGACCAGGTGGGCTGGCCCTCGGTGCCGCCGATGCGGACGGTGAGCATGGAGACCATGTCAACGTGGTCCTCGATGACGATGGTCATCGCGCCGTCGCCCGCGGTCTGGGTCAGGGTGTTCGAGCCGATGATGACCTCGTAGGCCGGTACGCTCGAGCGGGTGGTGGAGCTTCCAGAGCCGGAGCTGGACATGAGGACTCCTGGGGGTAGGCGTCAGGGTCTAGAAGAGGTCGAGCTCGTCGTTGACGGCAGACGCGTTGTTCTGCCCCACGTTGGCGAGGTTGCCCGCGGGATCATCGCTGGTTGCCGCGTCGTAGATGTCTTCCGCCAGACCCATCCAGTCGAAACCATCGCCGCCCTCGGAGGGACCGCTGTCGGGACGCACGATGATGTCTTCGCCCGAGAACTCGAACAGCGGATCATCGATGTTGTTGTCCTGGCAGATCTGCTGCGGCGAGGAGTTGTGCTCGTTGGCCACGTCCTGGGGCGTCTGGCCGGCGGTGGTGGTGACCACCTTGGGCGAACTGCCGCGCTTGTTGGGCCGGGAGTCGGTGTTGCCGCCGTCGTAGTTTCCGCTCACGCCAGCGAGGTTGTCGTACATGATGGCGCTGTTGGTGGTGTCCCCGTAGGTGAACTCGGCGGGGTTCCACTCCTTCATCTTGACCTGGCACTTGGCCCGCAGCGGGGTGCCATCGGCGCCGAAGTAGGTGTAGGTGGTGGTGATCGACTCCACCACACCGGTGAGCTGGAAGTCGCCCCACTGGAAGAGCACCGAGCTGGGGCGCTGCTTCTCGCTGTTGGCGGGTTCACCCTCTGGGGTGGTGTCGACGTTGGTCATGGCCAACAGCTGCTTGATCCAGCCGTCGTAGACCGAGGTCGGTGAGTCCAGGTGGGTGTTGTCGAACATCAGCTCCATCGTGAGCGTGCGCGGGCTGCCCTTCTGGAACTCGATGGGGGGCTCTTCACTGCCCTGATCCTCGTGTTCCTTCCAGGAGACCTTCTTGTCGACCTTGAACTCTTTGGGGTTGTACTGGACCGTGAAGACCTTGTCCTTGTTGTCGCCTTCGACGATGGTGAAGGTGGCCTTGGCGGGATTAGAAGACGTCGAAAGAGACATCGGGGTCCTCCAGACGGCGAACGGTTCGAGATTCCTTGATGCGGTTCACGGCCGTCAGGACCTCGCGCCGGAGAGCGTCGAGATCGATGGGCTGTTCGCCACTTGCGGCATCTGTGCCAGGCGCTGACTGGGCCTGGGCGCGGGCGTGGGCAGAGTCTTCGGCCATGCGGACCTGGCGCTGCGCTTCGAGGCGACGGCGGTCACACTCGGCGATGTGGACCAGGTTCTGCAGGCGCCGGATCAAGCGCTGGGAAGCGAGGCTGACCACCGGAGTCCCGGACTTGGCACGCAGCACCTGATCGACCTGGCGCTGGGCGCGCTCCTGAGCCGCCGACGGGCGCTTGGGCGCGGACCGGGCGCGGCTCCCCGAAGGCGTGGCCTGAGAGGCGGCGGCCTGCTGGGACTGACGCCCGAGCTCCCGAACGATCTCCGCCAGGGGAGTGGGCAAGGAGCGGACATCGGCAAGCTGAGTGGCGTGGGCCAGCGCGACCTCGGCAGCGCGCTGGGGCGTACCCGCGCGGGCCAAGGCGGTGATGATTCCCCGGGAGGGATGGCTCGCGAGCTGTTCTGACAGCCGCCCGGCAGGGGCTGGGCTGGGCAGCGCGCTGTGGCCAGGCTCCACGACGTGGGGCGGGGCACCGCCATCGGCCAACACCTCGATGGGATCCGGAAGCTGGGTGCGCTGGGCCAGGCCTCGAAGCGCCGGCCTGGCGGGTCGCGCCGGCTCGCGGACAGACGGAGCCAAGCTTCCAGCCGACCGATCAGGGTGGGTCACCGACCGACGGATGCGGCTGGGAACGCCGGCGTTCCGGCCCTGGGCGGCGGGAGTCGCGAGGGGTTGCGGATGAGCCACCACAGGACGAGGGCGGGAGGTACCGGGTGTGCGGCGGACCGCGCCGGTGGGCGCTGAGGCGGGCCGCTGGGCCGCCGGCTGCGCTGCGCCGGGATGCGAGGGAGCACCGTCGGCGGGCGCAGGGGTGATCATCTGGACCGCCCAGCGGGAACTCACCGGGGCGACACGGCGGGGTTGGTACCCGAGCCGGCGCTCCGCGCGTTCGAAGGTGGCGCCACCAGGCCACGGAGCCCGCGCCGGAGCCACGGCGATGCCGGGTCGCAGGCTCGGACTGGGGAGGCCTGCAGGAGCCGAGGGCACGACCGGAGCGGAGGCGACGAGCTGACGGGCCAGCTGCGGGGCTGCCACGCTGGGGAGCGGCGCTGCTGGCGCGGCCGCTGGCGCCACACCGGGAGCCGAGGGAACCGCGACCGGGGGTACAACTGTCGGCTGCGTCGCCGCAGAACGCCGAGCCGCACGAGCCGGACGCGCACGCCGGACGCGGCGGGGCCGCGCGGCAGCAGGCTCGTCGGTGACATCGTCCGGAGACCAAGCCAGGACGAGCTCGGGCCCGAAGGCGCCCCACCGAGGAGCAGCCGGAGACTCGGCCCCGCGCGCCCAAGCCAGCATGGAGGAGGAAGGCCAGCGCTCGAGGCGTCGGAGCAGGCCCGAGCCCAGCGCAGTGCCGGCAGCAGCCCGCTGCGCCAGTCGAGTGGACAGGCGGTGGGGCTGGAAGGTGGTGTCGGCACGACGCAGCCGCAGGGTCAGGCGATTCGCCAGCCGCTCACCGGGTACGCGCTTGCCGAGCATCATGCCGAAGGTCCTCCGCGAGGTGCTGTCGGACTAAGTGGTGGTGGGAGTGTAGACCACGACCTCGATGCCGTGATGTGCGATCTCGAGCATCTCGATGGCAAGGTCGGCGCCGTTGGCGTTGAAGGCCGGGCCTTCCCAGGCCACAGGCCAGGCCTGCTTGAAGTTGAAGCGCCGCACCACATCTCCGTTGAGGCGCTTGATGACGATGGAGCCGTCACGGCGCTTCTCCTTGGAGATCTGATCGGTGAGGACTTCTTCCGCCCAGGACTGCAGCGTCGTGTCGCCGGTGACCCCGTAGCGAAGCACGATGTTTTCCCAGCGGGTCTGGCCAGGCAGCTTGTGGACGAACTCGTTGAGCCCGCCTTCCTGGATCTCGAAGACCTCGGTGCTACGCTTGATCCCGTTGCACTCGATGAAGTTCGCGACCTCGATGCCCGCGATCTCCAGTGCGAAGATCATGTTGCCTTCGATATCGTCCAGGACGTTCGACGAGGCATCCTGCCGGCCCTGGTAGTCTTGCACCTGGTAGGGGCTCTGATAGTCGGTATCGGACATGGGAGGCTCCCGGGTTGCTAGGCTCCGCTCTCACCGAGCCGGAGGTCGATGGTGACGTGCTCGGTCATGCCGATCGGGCGGAGGCGAACGCGCACGTTCAGTTTACCGGCATCTCGTTCGATTCGCGGGTTGTTCTCGCGGTCGCATTGCACCAGGTAGTCGCCCTTGGGAGCTTCGCTGGTGATGAGTCCCGCACGCCAGAATTCTTCCATTCGAACGCGGGCATTGCGCTCGAGGACGGCCCAGATCTGGCTGTTGTTGGTCTCGAAGACAGCCCACTCGTTGTCGCGCCTGAGCTGCTCGGCCACCATGGACACCACGCGACGGCTGTTGATGGCCGCGTAGCGAGGATCCCTGGACAGGGTGCGGGCTCCCCAGACCACGACGCCGCGGGCGGTCTGGAGGATGAGGGGGTTGATGTTGGCGTCGGCCAGATCACCAGATTCCTGCCAGTCCAGACGCACCTCGAGGTCCGAGACCCCGCGGATGCTGGTGTTGGCCGGCGGCCAGGCCACGCCAAAGGGTTCGTGCTCGCGCTCTGAGCGAGCGTATACACCCGCCATGGCGCCGGAGGGCGGGTAGAGGTGCTCGCCCACACGAAGCCAGGGGTAGTACATGGCGCCGAAGCTGCGGGTCCTGGACGCTCCCGAGGAGAAGCGCTGGACCAGCTGGGTCAGCAGCTCACCGTGGAGGCCGCGGGGGCTGTCCATGATGAGGAAGCGGTTGCCCATCTCGGCACAGTGAAGCAGCAGGGCTTCCCAGAGGACCTCGCCACTGAACATCACCTTGCCCTGGCGGTCCACGTCGCAAGGCATGGCCGCGGCGTCGGGCACGATCAGCACCGCGATGTCCTCTTCGACGCGAAGGCGCTGCATGAGCGAGCCGAGCACGCCGTGGAGGGTGGCCTCGACGGTCAGGTCCTCCATGGAGTCGATGCAGATCCCAAAGAGGTGGACACGCTGCCCGCCGTTTTCGAAGAACGCCCCAACCGCACGGCTTGTCAGAGACGAGAACAGGGAGCGCTGAGGGTGCTCCCAGAAGTCGGAGGCTCGCTCGACGACCAGCTCGATGAAGTCGCCAGCGGTGGCTCCCTCGGGCATGCGGTCGGCGGTGATGAAGCCGATGAGACCCGCGATGTCACATCGCACGAGCCCCACACGCCGCTCGGGCAGGTTCTGGTGCTGGACAGTGATCCCAGGCCGCATGGGTTGCCCCAGGTCGCCGAACCGCCCCTACACTACACAGGGCATAGGGGGAGCTTTCAGCGTCATTCGTTGATCTTCTCCTTGATCGACGAGATCTCCTTGACCCAGGCGTGCCGCTCTTTGTGCGACATGTCGAGGACGAGGTCTCGGTCCCAGTGGAAGTGGTACGCGACGAACGCTACCTCCTTGAAGATGTTCTCCAAGGGGTAGCTTACGATTCCCCCAGGCGTCCGAACTCCCTCTCGAAGACGGCGCCGCATTCGGGGCAAGTCACGCGTACGACCGCTTCATCCTCGTTGATGCGGTTGTACATCTCTTCCAGGAACCGGAGATCTCCGGCGAACAAGTTCTCGATGATGCCCGTGTGGACCTCGGGGAGGTCGCCGAGCTTCGTGATGACGTTGGCCAGGAGGACAATGATCAAGTACGCCCGGTTGCGCTGGACCCGCAGATCGTTCAGGGGAACGATCTCGTCGCGGGCTGTCGCCAGGCGCATCACGCCCTCCCGATGGACGTTGCCGTCTTTATCGACGTAGCCCCTCGGGAGGACGAATTCGTACTCGGTCTTGAGCTCCATTAGGCGCGCTCGATCTTCTCGACCGCGATCTCGACCTTCTCGATGGCCATGGACGACTTGTCGGCGTCCATGTCAGGCACGTACCACTTGCAGGGCCAGCCTTCGTAGAAGTTGTAGCGCGCGACCTCGGTCTGGCCGTCGTTGTCGAGGATGATGATCGAGCCAGAGCGGCGGTCGATCTTGCCGTCCTCGATGTTCTTGCGCCACTGCCAGAGATCGTCGGTGGCGGTGTAGCCACGCTCGAGGACGATGTTGGCGTAGGTGGTGCGCCCGGGCTTCTTGCGGACGACCATGTCGTTGCCCTGCTTGAACTCGATGATCTCAGTCTCCGAGTCCATGCCAGACACCGACTTGAAGCCGCCGACGATGACACGGGTGTCGCCGATGATCCCCTGGATCTCCAGGAGGAACATGAATCCGCCGTACAGTTCTTCCGTAGGCATGTTGTTGAGTCTCCGTTTTTGTTACCGAAGCGCGATGGCTTGCGATCCGGCGGGGGGGTTTACACGATGAGTGGGGCTATTCCTCGATGAGGCCGCCACCGTCCCACTGACCGATGCTGAAGACTACGAACTCGGCCGGCTTGACCGGGCAGATACCAACCTGCACGTTCACCTGGCCAGCGTCAATAAGATAGCGCGGATTCGTCTCATCGTCGCACTTCACGTAGAAGGCTTCTTCAGCCGTCTGCCCGAAGAGCGCGCCGGAGCGCCAAACACGCAGGAGGTAGGCCCGCACATCACGGGTGAGCTTCTTCCACAGAGTGTGGTCGTTGGGCTCGAACACGGACCACTGGCTGCCGAGCATGATGGACTGCTCCACCATGATGAACAGGCGGCGGACGTTGATGTACTTCCAGGACGGGTCGGACTTGGTGGCCAGGGTACGGGCGCCCCAGACGCGGATGCCGCGGTCCTTGAAGTTGCGGGTGACGTTGATGCCGCGATCGTTGTACTGACCCTGCTCGATCCGGTTGATGTTCTGGGTCAGGCCGGTGATGCCGAGGACCAGCTCGTTGGCCGGGGCCTTGTGCACACCGCGCTCGCCATCGACGCGGGCGTAGAGGCCAGCGACGTGGCCGGAAGGCGGCACGTACAGCTCGTTGGCCGTGGACTTCTGGAGCTTGCGGCGGTTCGGGCCCTTCACCGCCAGGTGGTCCTGATCGGCCGTGAACCAGCTGGGCTTGGTGATCTTGAACCAGGGCACGTAGATGGCGCCATAGCCCTTGTCGGACGCGGGGAAGTCCATGTCGCCGGCGGAGACCATGGGGCCATCGAGGATGGCGAAGCGGTCCTTGCGGGTCTCGCAGAGCTCGAGCATCTCCTTCTGCTGGTGAGGCTCGAGACCGGGAGCGACCATGATGGCCATGTCATCGACGTCGTCGAAGGCGTACAGACCGAGCTTGTCGGCCTGGTTCTCGCGCACGGAGCACATCAGGTCCTGAACGCCCATCATATAGACGTAGGCCTTGCCGCCACCATTGTCGAAGAAGCCGTTGATGGACGCGACGAAGTTGAAGACCGAAGGCATGGACAGCCAGTCACGGAACTGCTGCTGCAGATCGTCGTTGCTGCCGAGGGCCTCGAAGACGGCGTCGGCGGCGTCATCCATGTCGTCGAAGGTCTGGCCCACCAGCTCCTCGACCGGCTTGGTCTCGATGAGGTACTGGGCGAAGAAGCTCTGCAGCCAGCGGAAGAACTCGGCCTTGTTGGTGACAGCCACGGGTGGCACCGAGTACTCGGCCCGCATGGCGGCGCCACGGGCGGCCTTGAACTCGTAGCCGTAGACGCCGAGCACGTCGGCGGCGGTCTTGGGCTGAGCCGCGCGAGAGGCCAGCGCGAAGGTGTCGTAGACCGCGTTGAGCAGGTCTTCCACAGCCTGGTCGGAGGCGGAAACCACCTTGCCCTTGACGTCGACGATGGACTCGGAGACTTCGAGGGTCTGGGTCTCCCAGGAGATCTTGACGTGGCCCTTCTTGCCCGCGCCGAAGGTGGGGGCGGACTTGCCGGACTTGGCGGCGCCGTGGAGCTCGAAGAGCGCCTTGATGTCGCGCACCTGGCTGCGCTTGAACTGGAAGGCCTGGGTCAGGGCCGTGCTCGCCTCTGCGGCGTCGCCCTTGACTGCACCCTTCTCGTCCACCAGCTGGGGAACGACCTTTCCAGCCAGCTCCTTGGTACCATCGCTGCCGGTGATGGCGATCGCATCTACCGGGGGCGTGTACGGGAACAGACCGATGAAGCCGGGAATGGACGTAGGCACGGACGCGATGGGCTTGGCACCGCTATCGACCTCGCGAATATAGACTCCTGGGGTGTGGTATTCCATCGATGACCTCACTCCTCACTTTCGGGGATGTCGCTCAAGCGACGATAGCCGTGGCCCGGGGGCCCCGGCGAAGACATGGTCGGGGGTACGGGCTTGGGGCCCTTGATCCGACCAGAACGGGACTCGTTGTGGCGGCGGCCCGCCCCTGGGGGCGGAGGCGCCTGGGCAGCATGGGGCATCTTGATGGTGGTGCCGCCGCTGCCAGCGTAGAGGGGACCATCCAGCGCGATCCTGGCCCGGTAGGTCAGGAAGGGGCGGAAGGGTGCCTCCATGATGGTGAACATGTTGATGCCGTCGGGCACCGTGAGATCGTCGATCAGCGCCAAGGAGACCTTCTCCATGAAGAGCTCTTCGTCGCCATCGATGGCCTGGGCGTCGTAGGGACGGCCCAAGGAGTCGATGGAGCTGCCATCGGGCAGGTCGAAGCGGCGCGGACGGTAGATGAGGTGGGTGGCTTCGTGCAGGCGCAGGATGGTCCAGCCCAGCAGACGCTCGGCGTCGGAGCGGAAGCGCGAGTGGGCGGTGACCAGGTAGAAGAGATCCAGGATCAGGGGCGGGCGGTGGTAGTAGACCGGCTTGCCGCTCTCGGGATCGCCCGTGACGATGGGGGCCACCCGGAAGCGCTTGCGGTTCTGGAGCGCGGTGTTCTGGACCACCCGGTACATGTAGACGTAGATGACCTCTTCGCGGTCCTTGGGGACGTACTTGAGGTCTTCTTCGATGCGCGGGGTGGCGTCGGAGACGTCCCAGCCGTCGAGCAGGAAGCGCTGGATGGACTCGGTCACCTCGCCGATGACGTTGCGGCCACTCATGGGGCCGCGTTCGGGGCGCTGCTCGTCCATCGTCGCAGTGCTCATTCGACTCCTCCGGCGGCCTGGCACTCAGACGCGTAACGCGCTGCGAGGCCTCGTGGGACAACCGGATATTCGAGCAGGGGCCGCTTCTGCGCGGGAGACGAAAAGCTCGGGCGCTCCAACGCTTCTCGTGCCAGCACGACAGCGTCCTCGCGGCGGTACCGCTCCAGCTTGTCCCGGGCCTCACGGAACCGCTTGCGCCGGGCCCAGCCCGGGAACAGCCCGTAGGGGGTCTTGAGCACGCGAATGAGCTGGCGAGCGTTGGGCTCGGCCCGCGCCAGGCGCTTGGGGCGCCGGGTCCCGGTCTCGATGAGCTGCCGCGGCTGCCCCACCTTTACCGGTGGCTCGGGCACCCTTCGCTCGGACCGTTCATGAAGCCTGAGCACCATCCCGGGGAGGCCGTGGAGGTGGCCCCCGATGACGTGTCTGTCGAGCCTGCTGAAGGGATCGGACAGGGGCTGGCTCCTAGTTCGCTACCAAGGGGGACGTGCCACCTTCGCAGGGTCGGAGGGCATTTGCAAGGAGCACCGCAAAGCTTCCTCTGAAAGGCCGTTCGTGAGCGGTTACCGTGTATCCATGGCCAGCCTCACCAAGCGCAGCCGCTCTCGCCGCAAGCCCGCCAAGCGAACAAGCAGCGGTGGGGGTTCCTCGCTGGGCAGCCAGGAAGATCTGATGAA
>CAZHIK010000173.1:0-12041 GCA_964532635.1 uncultured Enterobacterales bacterium | reverse complement strand
CAAACCCGGGGCTTCAACGGGGCCCTGCCCCGAGGGCAGGGAGAGACCTCTCCCACCAGGAGTACGTCAGAGACGGCTTCGATGAGAAGGATCGCGAGAGCGAGTATCTCGAGGCGTCCATGCACGCGAGAACGAGGCTCCAAATCGATCCAAGGTCCACCGAAAACCACTGTTCGACCAATACCGCGAGCGGTCCCGGGGGCTCGGGACGAGCCGGACCGCTCGCGCGGGTTTTCAAAGAACCGGGGCCTGGGCGGCCAGGCATCAGAATACCTTCACCGAGCGCTCCGGGTGGACCAGCGGGATTCCGATGGTGGACATGCGCCAGCTCCGCTTGGCGCTCGCCTTGCCCAAGGGGACGATGAGCACTTGGTCCTCGGCATGGTGGATGGTCTGGTGCAGCAGGTCCGCCATGCGCTCGCGCTGCATAGGGGAGAGCACGCAGCAGAACACGCTGTACTGCATGTGGTCCCCGAAACCCCGCATGAGCTTGTATACCTTGCGCAGGCGCTTGGGATCCGCGATGTCGTATGCGACCAGGTAGACGTGGGGCTCGGTGTTCATCTCGTTCGGTACTCCGGGTAGCGCTCGATCTCTCCCAGCAGCACCTTGCCCAGCAAGCGCACTTGGACCTCGAGGATCCGACGCATGGACAGGCGCGTGCCGAAGGTCGGGTGGGTGGCCAGCTCGTCCAGGCGACGCTCGTAGACCTGCAGGAAGCGCTTGCGGGCGGGATTGTCGATCGCCACTCCGGTGCTGCGCTCAATGAAGTCGCCCGGCTGCACCACGCCGTTGTTGATCGCGCTGATCACCGCCGAGTCGGCCACCACCGGCCGAAACTCCTCCATCATGTCCAGCGCCAACGCAGGGCGGCCCGGGCGGGGGCTGTGCAGGAAGCCCACGTAGGGATCGAGCCCCACGCCGTGAATGATGGTGGTCAGCTCACGCGCCAGACAGGCGTAGGCGAAGGACAGCAAGGCGTTTACCGGATCCCGCGGCGGACGGCGGTTGCGGCCCTCGAAGCGGAAGCGCTCCCGCAGCTCGCCCTTGATCATCCTCGGTAGTTGCTGGAAGTACATTCGCGCCGCTCCTCCCTCCACACCCATCAGTGTGGGGATATCCGACGCCCGTCCGGCGTCGGTGGCCAGCTCGCGCAGCCGCAGCAGCACCTCGCCGGGCACGCCTCGGCCGTTCCTGCGCAGCAGCACGCGGCAGTTCAGGATCTTGCCCACCACCAGCCGCTGGGCGATGCCCAATGAGCCGGCGGCCTCGACCGCCACCCGGTGCTGAGCCATGCGGCTCAGGGCGTTGTGGCCCGAGACGCTGGCAAACAGGCCGTGGAACCAGCCCCCGTAGCTGTGGTAGGCCACCGGGATGTCCCGCCGCGCCAGCTCCCACAGCAGCGGCGTGCTCACGCTCACGTTGCCCATCAACACCACCCGCGAGGTCTCCTCCAACCTGGCGCGCCCGAGCTGCTTGCCCCTGGCACGCGCCACGATCTCGTTGTGATCCCGGCCGAGCTTCGCGCCATAGGATTGCACGTACAGGGGCACCCCGTCGTCGCGCGGCGGCACCAGCGGTCGCACCTCGGTTCCACGACCGGCCACGTGGTTGTGCTCGTCGGGCAGGCAGATGCCCACCAGCGAGCAGCCACGGCACTTGGGGCTGTCCACCAGCGGCGGCGGCAGCTCCATGCTGCGAGCCACCGCCCGCGCCTGCTCCAAGTGACGCACGGTCAATGCGATCAGCTCGTCGCTCAGCGGCACCATCACCCTTCGCCGCACCGCGTCGAACCAAAGCACACCGTGGTCGCAGCGGTAGCCGTGGGCCCGCAGCAGCAGGCCCTGGGCGCAGAGCTGGACCCGCTCCGGCGGCCATGCTCCCTCAGGGAGGTCAGGAGGGGAGCCCTTCTTGAAGTCGATGGGCACCGCGGTCTCACCATCCCACTCCACCAGGTCGATGCGGGCCACCAGGCCCAGCTGCTCGTCACCCAGGTACAGGCTGCGCGGCACCGCAGGGCGTGCCTCGCTATCGTCGGGTGCGGGTAAGCCCTCGCGGCTCTCTCGATCCACCCGCCGGTGGACGTGGCGCCCACGCACCGTGTCGGCCGAGTCGGCCCACTCGCCGTTGAGCCACTCGAGCGCGAACAGCCGGGGGCAGTAGACGTGCTCGTTTAGCATTCGGACAGGAACCGGGGGGATGGAGTCGCCGTTCGCGCCGCGCGTAGAAGCATTCGCTCGGGTTGTCTGCATCGCTCCACCTCCACTCACAATCGAGCGCGAAGGACTGTGTTCGCGCTGAACCAGGATCAGACGGTAGCTTCCATGCCCTCAATCCGATGCTGGACAGATGTTCAGGGCCAAATATTGGCTCGTTACCCGTGGTAGTGTGCTGTCGGATGGATCGGAGAGTGGGAACTCATGACAGAACCCGAACCACGTGCTGCGCGCTGTGTCCGCCTGACACTCCACCTGCTCGAGCAGGGCCGCGTCACGCCAGCCGGCGCCGCCCGCACCCTCGGCGCTCAGCCGCGCTCGGTCCGGCGTGATCTGAAGCTCTTGGCCTCCATTCTCCCCGTCACCCCCGCCCGCTGGGGCCGACACCGCTACTGGTACCTCGATCCCGGCTTCGGCACGCGCAGCCTGTGTGTGCTCGACCGAATCTCGTTGCTGGTGGGCAAAGAGATCACCTCGTTCCTCCAAGGCACCGCCCTGCACGACGGCCTCTGGCGCATCGAGGACGAACTGCGCGACGGGGTCAGCCCCCGCTTCGCCCACCACCTCGACCGCAAGTTCCGCCACCACCCCGAACCAGCGCGTTCCTATGCGGCTCATACGGATCTGCTCGACGACCTCCTCGACGCTCTGCTGCGCGAACTGCGCGTCTCCCTGGTCCACTGCAGCGCGGGCTCGGAGCCCCGCGAGCACCCCGACCTCGAGCCCCTCACCCTGGTCATCTATCGCCGTGCCCTCTACCTCCTGGCCCGGCGCCCCGACGGCAGTATCCGCCGCTTCGCCATCGATCGCATCCAGTCCCTCGAAAAGGGCGAGCGCTTCGACTACCCCGACGAATGGGATCCGGATCGCGAACTGGGCCAGGCCTTCGGCTTCTTCGCTGATGGTCCCCCCGAACGCATCCGCCTCCGCTTCACCCCCCGCGTAGCCCCCTACGTCCGCGCCCGCGCCTGGCACACCTCCCAGCGCCTAAGCGACCTACCCGACGGCGGCGTTGAACTCACCATGCGTACCTCCGGCCGCGAACTGATCCGCTTCGTGCTGGAGTGGGGCGCGCAGTGCCGGGTGATCGAGCCGGAGTGGTTGGTGCGCGAAGTCTCGACCGAACTGGCTCTCGCCTCACGCGCATATATCGATGATCCGGGCGACACTGGTGCCCGGCCAAAGGTTGGCTGATGACTTTCGCGAACTTCTTCGAGCACGCCACCGGCCACCCACCCTACCACTGGCAATCCCGGCTGGGTGCCTCGTCAAAGTGCGAAGACCGACTGGTGCGCATCCCCACGGGCTTCGGCAAGACCGTCGGTGTGGTCATGCCCTGGCTGTACCACGCCGTCGTCCGCAGGGATCGATCCTGGCCGGTCCGCCTGACCTTCGTCCTCCCCATGCGCGTGCTCGTGGAGCAGACGGTCCAGTCCGTCGAGCAACTGATCCGAGCCGCAGGACTCGATGTTCAGGTGCAGCCCGCTATGGGCGGGGCCTACGACGGCGCATGGGCGCTCGATCCGGAACGCCCCAGCATCCTCGTTGGCACCCAAGACATGCTACTGTCCCGGGCATTGAACCGCGGCTACGGCGCAGCGCGCGGGCGCTGGCCCATGGACTTTGGCCTCCTCCACCACGACACGCTCTGGGTGCTCGATGAGGTGCAGCTCATGGACGTGGGGCTGATCACCACGGTCCAACTTGCAGCCTGCCGCGACCGATACGCCGAGCGGGCGCTCCGACCCTGCCGCTGCTGGTGGATGTCAGCCACGCTCCAATCCGGCTGGTTCGACACGGTCGACTACCATGAGCAATCCAGGCGACTGGCCGAACGCACGCTCGTCATCCCCGCGGAGCAGCAGCAGGGTGGACTCTGGGAAGTCGACAAGCGGCTGCATCTCGACACCGACGACAGTCCCGAGGCCATGGCTGACCTCGTACTGGAGCGCCACCAGCCCGAATCACTCTCGCTGGTGATCGTGAACAAGGTCGATCAAGCCGGCGCCGTGTACGACGCTCTCGCAGCCGCTGCTGGACACGAAGGCCCGGACCTCGAGCTCATCCACAGCCGTTTCCGGGGCGTCGAGCGCCGAAACTGGGCCCAGACCTTCCTCCGCAGGGATGCCCCCCTTCCAGCCGCGGGGCGGATCATCGTGGCCACGCAGGTAGTCGAAGCCGGCGTGGACATCTCGGCGCGTCTACTGGTCACCACGCTTGCTCCGTGGGCCTCCCTCGTTCAACGCTTCGGGCGAGCCGCACGCTACCTGGGGCAACAGGCCGAGGTCCATGTGCTCGGCGCTCCCCCCGAACGCGACAAAGACGCCCTCCCCTACGACAGGGCATCTCTCCACGCCGCTGCCAGCAGCCTCGCCTTGCTCGCAGCCGCCGCGGGCTCCGTCGCCCCCCGCGATCTGGACGCCCACGAGCGCACGCTCGCCTCCGCGCATCCGGATCTCCTTGCCCTGCTCTACTACTACAGTCCCCTCCATGTCCTGCGTCCCCCAGACCTGCTCGAGCTGTTCGGAACAGACGCCGACCTCTCCGGCGCAGACCTCGACGTGAGCCGCTACATCCGGTCCGGCGAAGAACGCGATGTCGCTGTGTTCTGGGCGGAGATTGAGCACACAGCCCGCCGCCACGAACCAGGCTTTGTCCCACTCCCAGGACGGGAAGCGCTGTGCCCAGTCCCATTGGCCCAGGCCAAGGCCTGGTTGAACAAGAAGAGCAATGTGGCCTGGCGCTTCGACTACTTGGAAGGTGCTTGGCTGCGGGTCGATCCCTACCAACTGGTTCCAGGAACCACCCTCCTCCTCCCCTGCTCACAGGGTGGGTACGATCCCGTCCGAGGGTGGACGCCAAGCTCCAGAGCGCCCGTGCAGTCCACAGCTGTGCCCGCACGGATCGAAGGCCCTCGCTTTGAGCTGGCAGCAGCAGCGGCCGGTAGCGACGACCTTTCGGCCCATCAGCTCTGGAAGACCATCGCGACACACGGTGCAGAGACAGCAGAGCAGATCCAAAACCTCGCCACGGCGCTCGTCGTTCCAGAGCCCCTCGTCAGGGTGCTCGCCCTGGCGGGCCGATACCACGATCTCGGCAAGGCACACCCCGTGTTCCAGGGCGCCATCCTGCCACGGGAGCGAGAAGCCGCCCTGACGGATGCCAACCGTCCAGATCTGGCCAAAGCCCCCGATCGCGCATGGCGCCGTCCCGCCTACCCGGATCGCCCGGGCTTCCGCCACGAACTGGCCTCTGGGTTGGCCCTGCTATCCCTTCTTCACAGGACCGCCCCGAACCACACTGCCCTACGGGGCTCCCACGCCGACCTTTTCGACGCGCTTGGCCTGCAGTCAGATCATCCAGAACCGGATCTCTCCGGCCACCTCCTCGCCACCGAGATCGCCGCCCTCGATACAGAAGACGTGGATCTCCTCCTCTACCTGGTCGTTGCACACCACGGAAAGGTCCGCACCAGCCTGGCAGGCAACCCCGAAGACCAGCATGGCCGAGTCCACGGTGTTTCCACGGGTGATCGACTACCAGGGATCGAACTCGCGGACTCCAATGGCGAAGCCGTGATGCTGCCCAGCCTGGATCTCGACACCGCACCCTCGTGCATGGGCCTCGATCCCGACTTCGGCGCTTCCTGGACCGAGCGGGTCAATGCACTGCTCGAGCGCCATGGCCCCTTCCGACTCTCCTTCCTCGAAGCCCTCCTGCGGGTCGCCGACGTGCGCGCCACGCGACTCACCACCGAGGATCCGCGGCTATGACTGTTCATGTCCACGCCCTCTCCGGCTGCACTCCACAGCCCCTCGCCCACTACCTCGAGGCCCTCGGTGTGCTCCGGCTGGTCGCGCAGCAGGCCGACTCTCGAGCGCGAGGATTCTGGAAGGACGAGTGCTTCCACCTGGTCACAGCTCTCGACCGACAACAGCTCGTCGACTTCTTCGCCGAACGCTGGGTGCCGACACCGATGGTCACCCCCTGGAATGGTGGCAGCGGCTTCTACCCTAAGGACAAGGCCGCCCGCACCAAGGGCATCGAACCGCTCCTGGCCTCAAGCCATCCCCGCTTCGGACCCTATCGCCAAGTCCTGCTCGACGGCATCGAGCGGATCGGTGATCGAGCCGAGCGTCCCGATGGTGCGGACAAGACCGCTATGCAAGGCGAGTTTCGGGCCGCCTGGACCGGGCCGGCGCTGGCCTGGTTCAGCTCTGCCATCGTGCTGGGCGAGGACGGAGCCAAGTACCCGGCCCTGCTGGGCTCTGGCGGGAACGACGGCCGGCTGGACTTCACCAGCAACTTCATGCAGCGCCTCGTCGAACTGTTCGACCTGGAGACAGGGCTCCCCCACGACGGGACCGCTGGCATCGAGAGCGCCCTGTTCTCCACGCCTTTCCGCGGTCTGCGCGACAACAGCGTCGGCCAGTTCCTCCCTGGCGATGCCGGTGGGGCAAACGCCAGTGCCGGCTTCGAGGGCAAGTCCCAGCTCAACAGTTGGGACTTCGTGCTGATGCTCGAAGGCGCCCTGGTCCTCAGCGTGGCCGCGGTGCGCTACCTCGACGCCGGCGCCCCCCAGGCGGCCGCTCCCTTCGCCTTCCGCGGCAACGCCGCTGGATACGCATCGGCCAGCAGCGCGGACGAATCGGCGCGAGGCGAGCAGTGGATGCCTCTCTGGGACCGTCCCGCCACCTTCGCCGAGGTTCAGGGGCTGTTCCGAGAGGGCAGGGTCCAACTGGGCCGCAGGCGTGCGCGAAGCGCCCGGGACGCCGCGCGAGCTATCTCCTCCCAGGCCGTCTCCAGGGGCGTCTCGGCCTTCCAACGCTTCGGCTACATCGAGCGCAACGGCCAGTCCAACTTGGCGGTTCCTCTCGGACGTTGGCACGTGGCTCGTCGGGACCAGGCCGCGGTGTTGGCGGAGATCGAGCCCTGGGTCGAGCGGCTGCGAAGGGCATCACGCGACGACCAGCGCGACCCAGAGTCGCTCCGTCGCCAGGTCCGTGCCATCGAGTCGGCCATGCTCGACATCTACCGGCGAGGCGGAAAGCCCGCCGAGTGGCAGCGACTCCTCGTGGCTATGGGGCAGGCCGAGGATGGCCTCGTCCGCCGACGACGCCACAGTGCTGCCAAAAACCTGCGCCCCATCCCGCCGCTCTCACCCCGCTGGATTCTCCACGCGGCTGGGGATGCCCCGCCCCTCGAGCTGCGCTTGGCCGCGGGGCTGGCCAGCCAGACGGGCCCAATCGGGGATCGCTGGACAGCTCTCCGAGAGCACTGCGCACCACTCGACAAGCACGGTCAGCGGTTTGCGCAGCAAGGTGACAAACTGGCCGCCCCCTCCAGCATGGTCTGGCAGGGGCGCTCCCTGGTGGACGATCTCTGCGCCATGATCGAACGCCGCCTGATCGATGGAGGACGAGCAGGACAGTTGGGGCTTCACCTGCGCGCCGGAGCGACCTGTGCACTCGCAGATGTGTCCGACTTCATCGCAGGCGCCTGCGATGAGTCACGGCTGGCCGCCCTGGCACGAACACTCATGGCCGTACGCTGGCGTCGCGAGGACGAACTCGCCAGCAAGGCACGAAGGGCTCTCTGGCCAAAACGCGGCAGAAGCGGAGTCCTCCCCCTCTTCGCCGTACTTCGAGTCGTGCCCAGCCTCCACAGCATCCCCGAGCTCGGAGCCGAGGCCGTGGACGTCCGTGACATAATCCGCTTGCTTCGCGCGGGGCGCCTGGACGCCGGATTCAGGCTGGCGGTCTCCCGTCTGCGCAGCCGAGGGCTCATGCCCCGTATCCACCGGGCCGCGGGTCCGGCCGACATGGGCAGAAGACTGACGTCCGCGCTGCTCTTCCCCCTGTCGAGAAACGACCTTCGCTTCCTCGTCAAACACAGCTTTCGCTCACCCCCTGCCGCGCTCGGCGCGAACCAGGAGACATCATGACTCTCCCTCTCGACCTCCTCATCGATCCCAGCGGTCCTGTCCGGCTTCTCGTCGAAGCGCTGCTCGAGCCGGTCCAGGGCCAGCGCTTCCAGCCCACCGGATTTCCCGATCGCGGCCCGGCTGTCTACACTGCGGGTGACCGCAGCTTCGTCCTGGTCGAGAGCGCCCAGTCCATGGCCAACCGCATGGAGGCGGTGTGCTGGGACGGCATCCAGCACAACCTGGTGCCCTGCCTGCAAGGCCTCTCCTACGTTCGCGTCGAGCAGGACGGTGAATACCTCACCAGCTCCGTCACCGAGGCCCACCGGCTCAACTCGCCCTACATCCTCGAGAGCAAAGACAAGAGCTTCTCCTCACGTCTCGAAGAGGAGACCAAGGACTTCGCTACCGGTCCGCTAGACCGTCCCAAGCTCGCGGCCACTCTCTTCGGCTACGACGCCGGTTGCCTGCTGCACGGGGTGTTCCTCGCCAAGAAGAACCTCGCAAGGGGCCGCCTGCGCCTGGAGCGGGCCCTGTCGGCCTTCATCGAGGCCGAGGGCGCAAGCGTAGCAGCCTCTGGTGGTGTGAAGAAGGACGAGGTGAATCCCCAGGGCGACGCCAAGAAGGGCTTCGGACACGTCCCGTTCCAGCGGGACGAGTACGTCGCGGAGCGAATCACCGCCTTCTTCAACCTCGACCTCGCCCAAATCCGCGGCTACGGTCTCGACGCTACGGCCACCCGAGTCCTCGTAGCCCTCGGCCTGTACAAGATCCGCGCCGTCCTCGAGCGCGGTCTCCGGCTCCGCACGGCCTGCGATCTGGACGTCGCGAGCATCGAGGTGACCCGCCCCAACGAACTCGAACTGCCCGCTCTCACCGAGATCGAAGCCGCCATGCCGGGGCTCATCGCGGCCTGCGCCTCCCAGTTCTGCAGCGACGGCGGCATCACGACCGTCAACTTCGAGGGGTAGCCCATGGTCCTGGTGGGAATCACCTTCCTCACGGGGCGCTACCACGCCACCCCCTGGAGGAGACACGTGAACGAGGGCGCGGTGGAGTGGCCGCCTGGCCCATGGCGCCTCAGTAGAGCATTGATCTCGACCGGATACCGCAAGCTGGGATGGGAGCAACCGCCCCCCGCAATGACGGAGATCGCCTGCGCGCTCGGAACTCGAGTCCCCCGCTACCACCTGCCTCGAGGAGCCGAGGCCCACACTCGCCACTACATGCCCGCCGGCAAAGGCAAGAGAAACAAGGTCCTCGACACCTTTGTGCACCTGGGTCGTGACGACCAGTTCGTCATGGAGTGGGATGTCGAACTAAGCGCGGATGCCCGATCGTTGCTCGATGACCTCCTGACCAACCTGGGCTACCTCGGACGAGCGGAGTCCTGGATCGAGGCTGTTCTCCTGGAGAGCTTCGAGCCTGCGGGCCATATCACCTGCTCGACAGAGCAGGCCCATCCCGGCGCCCATCCAATCCGCGTCCTTCGATTGCTTGAAGTGCCCGACTACCTGGAATGGCGATCACGAGCGCTCTCCGAAGAGCGCGAGCGCTTGCTCGAAGACAAGCGAGCCAAGGCACGGGGTAGAGGAAAAAGCGAGCCCAAGAAGCTGGGAAAGCGTGATCTCGAGAAGACCGAGGCGCTCTTCCCTCAAGACGTCATCGAGGTCTTGCAGCAAGACACCCGCACGCTGCAGTCCCAGGGCTGGAGCCAACCTCCGGGGACGCGCTGGGCCACGATCTGGAGGCCGGAAGACGCGATGCGCATCACTCACCGTCGGCGTTGGCGCCGAGACGAGCCTGGGCCTCCGTTCATGCTCCTCGAGGTCCGCCCCGACACCGAGAGTGGGCTGGGATTCCCCCCGACCACCGACACACTGCAGCGAGCCGAGGGCCTTCATCGAGAGCTGGTGGCTCGCGCCTCCAAATGGGCTGGCGATGATCCCCCATGGCGCATGACGGGTAAGAGGGACGGTGCTCTCCTTCGAGGTCACCAGCACCTACACGTCCTACCCCTCTGCATAGAGCGTCCCCGAGGCCGTGAGAGCATCGATCACATCCTGCTGTGGATACCGGGAGGAGGCTTCGGCCAGCAGAGCCAACTCGCCGTCCTCAACACCACGATCCTCAAAGCCCACAAGCTCCCACCAGCTGCCCTCACGTGCATCGGCACGGGTGAGGCCGAGGAACTCGACCGTCTGGTCCCCGCGCTCCGTAGCGCGCGGATCTGGCAGAGCGTGACGCCATTCGTACCCCCTCGCTACCTCAAGGTCGGCGGCCGAAACACCCTACTCGGCCAAGTCCAGGCAGAACTCGAGAGCCGACGTCTGCCCGTGGCCGTCAAGGTAGAGGTGGAGGTCGTCAGACCCGGAGGCGCCCGCGTCTGGATGGACGGCGGAGCATGGAGCTCGCGCAGCCTCGACCGCCTCTCACCCCGGTTCCGCCACTTCCGCGTCGAGCGCGACAAAGAGGGACGCGAGCCCAAGCAACGGTTGCCCTTTGCGCTGCGGCTTCACTTCGACGAACCAGTCCGAGGTCCCATTTGCCTCGGCTACGCCAGTCACTTCGGGCTGGGGCAGTTCGCGCCGGAGTAGCGAGCCACGCACCTACTGCCAGTCGTACACCTGTCTCGGATAGAAGTCCCGTTTGTGGGCGGCAGGCACGCTCCCTAGCCACTCAACCTCGACCCACAGAAGACCGCTGCCACACACCTCTTGGTGGAGGTGAGAGGCCGTGCTCGTGCTCGTGCTCGTGCTCGTGCTCGTGCTCGTGCTCGTGGACAGCCCTACCCGAACCCGTGGTGCCGCAGGAACTTCTTGGAGTCGCTGGTGCTCAGGTTGGCCGCCAGGGAGCGGGCCAAGGCCTTGGCCACGCGGCCGTGGCGGTCGGCGTCGGCGGGGTCCTGCACGATGTCGGACAGCAGCTTGCGGGCCTTGAAGGTGTAGAAGCGGTAGCCCGAGGCGTCGGCCAGCTTCAGGGCGTTTTCGACCCGCACCAGGGCTTCCGCCAGCAGGGCCGCGCGGGCCAGGGCGCGAGCGATGGTGAGATCCGAGCGCACCAGGTGCAAGGACCAGCGGCGCACGTCCAGGGCGTCGGCGCGGTTGATGGCCTCGCGGACGCCCTCGAGATCCTCACCCTCGGCGCAGACCCGTGCGCGCCAGCCGTGGAGGATGGGCGCGATGCCCTCGAGGTCGTAGCGGAACAGCAGGGGCTCGGCGGAGTCGAGCCAGCGCGAGGCATCGGCCCAGTCCTCGCGGTAGACCGCGATGCGGGCCATGGACGCGTAGCAGCCCAGCTGCTCCTCGACGTTGCCCTGCTCGGTGACGCGAGCCAAGGCGTCCTCCACGTGGGAGCGCGCTTCCTTCAAGCGCCCCAGGTCCACCAGGATCATCGCGCGGTAGCGCAACCCCAGGGCCACTCCTTCCTCGTGCCGGATCTCGCGGGACTGGGCCACGGCCTTGTCAGCCAGCTCGAGCCCCCGACGGAGGTTGCCGGTGAGGTGGTACAGCTCGATGAGGTTGATGCGGGTGATGATCAGCGCGTCCACCGCCCCCAGGGACTCGTACTCCCGGCACGCCTGTTCGAGGTAGCGACGGGCCTCGGCGCTCTGCCCGCGGCAGATGGCCATCAGCCCCAGGCCGCCGTAGCCCGCGGCCACAGACCGGCGGTCCTGGGAGGTCTCCCCCAGGGCCAGCACCTGGATCCAGGCCCGCTTGGCGCCGTCGAGATCGTCGCAGGCCCAGCGAAGGCCGCCGATGCGGTTGATGGAGGCCACCTCGATGGAGGCGTCGCCCACCTTCTTGGACAGCTCCAGGGACTGCCCGAAGTGTTCATCCGCGCGGTCCAGATCGGTGTGGCGCCGGTACATGCAGCCCAGCTCGTAGTGGGTCTGCGCCAGC
>CAZHIK010000172.1:0-12151 GCA_964532635.1 uncultured Enterobacterales bacterium | reverse complement strand
TACCAAAATCAAGCCGAGTCATCCGAGCTGGGGCGTCGCGCAGGAGAGGTCCGTGACCGAGCCCAGGCGCTCGATCTCGGTGGCGAGCCCGAGCAAGCCCATGAGCTCTTTCTGGAGGCGGCGTCCCTCTTTGGCCCGGCTGATCAGGGCGCGGCAGCGGCTGCATGTTGGTTCGACATCGCAGAGTCGTTCAGCCGTCGTAGGCGAGGGGTTCGAAGGGAGAACCTGCTCGAGGCAGAGCGCCTCTTTCGGCGCGCCATCGGATCGTCCGCCCGCAAGCGCGACCCCTTCCGCCTAGCGCTCACCAAGGACGCCCTCGGTCGCTGCCTGCGCTACCAGGCTCGAGAGTTCGAGATGGACGCCGAGCATCAGCAGCGGCTGCTCGACGAAGCGGCGAAGCTCCTCGCCGAGGCCGCTCTGGGAGTCGTGGACCTTGGTCGCATCGGCTGGCTACCGGCTGGTGACTACTTCATGAACCTGGGCAACCTGCTTGGGCAGCGTGGAGAGTTGGACGAGTCGATCAAGGCGATCGAGGAAGCCATCCTTCGTTACCGTTCTGCCCTGGCCGAACCCAGCGAGATGGATGCGCTCCATGGGCCACAGCGTCCACGTCTGGCGCAGGCACTGTTGAACCTGGTCCTCGAACTCGACCGGCGACGCGCGGATGGCGATCTCGAGCGGGCGGTCAAGGTGCTCGAAGAGTCCATCGAGATCGGAGATCCACACGAGCAGGCCAAGGCCCGGCTGTACCTGGCTCGCGTGCTTCTCGCCCTTGGTGAAGATCACCAGCAGAGAGCCATTCGAGAGCTGCGTTTCCTGGACATGACAAGGCTGTCGGTGGACGACTTGCGGGACTTCATCGGTGTCTGCCGTGAAGCTGGAGAGACCTCCTTCGCCCTGACAGCCGTGACTCGTGCCTTGAAGGCCAAGGCCGAGGAGCGCAAGCACACTCTGGCCAATCACGCTGCAGACCATGTTGCGGCTGAGGCCCAGGTGCTCGCACTCCAGGCGGCGATGATCCACCACGAGCGCCGAGAACCCGTCAAGGCTTTCCTTGCGCTCGAGGGCACCGCCTGCCTGCGTTTCCACGACACGGTCGCCCACTATGGCTGGCGTCCGAAGGAACCAGTCGCCAGAGAGTTGTTCGCCCTGCGCATGGTCCGCTCGGTCCAGTCCGCCATGCTGGACACGACGGCCTCCTACGTGGCCCATGTGCCCGAAGCCCTCGCTCGAACCATGCTCCAGCAGTCAGTCGAGGCTGGTGGCAGCCTTGGCGATCTGACGCTCTCTGACGAGATGTTGAGTGGCATCGAGAGGGAGATCCACAAGCGAGCCAACAGCGAGCTCCTGGAGCTGTTGGGTCAGGCGGTCGCCCATCCCTCCCCGAGCGCCTTCCTGCAGGGCGAAGCGCGGCGCTGTGCTCGCGAGGTCGGGCGCCTCGATGTCGTCCTCGGAAAGCAGGATCCCAGCTCCCGACGCGACAGCATGCCTTGGTTCTGGGAGATGACCGAGCCCACGCTCCAGCGGTTGCTCGCGGAGGACCCCGACCGCGTGTTCGTGCGGGTGCATCTCTCTGGCTCGTTCCTGGCCAGTGCAGTCTGGTTAGAGGATGGCAGGCTCGTGGGGCGCACCTTGTGCACCAGCCTCGATGAAAAGGTCCTCGAACCTCTTTTCGCCATGTTGAGCGATGAAGACCGGGGAAGCCTGCACATCGACGACGGTGTGCCTGAGGTGTTGGAGCGGCTGGACATCCGCGAGCTGTTGCCGGACTGGGGGGCCATCCAGCTGGTCCTGCTCCCCTCCTACCTGGGCTTCTTTGTCCCCTGGGCTGGCATCGGCCGCCCCGGTCAACCCCTCGTTCAGCGGGTTGACAGCATCACGATCCTGCCAAACCTCACGCCGTTGTGGATGCGGCAGGCGGCACACGCCCCTCGGTCAGGCAGCCTTGCAGTCATCCCCGGGCGCGCCATGGCAGGTCCGACGGTGTTCCACAACGTGGCGATGAGCGAGCCCCTTCCCGACGAGGATCGGCTCGAGGGTGCGGAGGCCACCATCGATGCGGTGGCTCGGGTCTCGAAGGGGCTCGATGTGCTGTCATTCTTCACCCATGGACGCCATGAGGGGATCGAGGGAACAGGTGTGCGCCTCGTCGATGGCGAGATCGGCCCTCCGCGGATCCCTGGCGACTGGGAAGGTTGCGAGCGCGTGGAGCTATGGGCCTGCAAGTCGGGCACCAACCTGTCCACAGACCTGCTCACTCCGTACGTGGACGAGGCCTTCGGCCTGGATGTGGCTTTCCATCTGCATGGGGTTCGCAGCACCATCGGCTGCCTCTGGTCGGTGCCCGACCTGATCACGGCTTGCATCGTGCACCGGTTCCGACGCCGCCTGACCCAGGGGCGCTCCGCACCGGAGGCGCTGGCGGATGCCCAGCGCTGGTGGCTGGCCGAGGCACTGCCGAAGCTCGAGCGGTTGATGGCGCGCTACGAACCACAGCTGGCCGTGGCGATGTTTACCAAGGATCTGGGCTTCGAGTGCGCAGAGCGCCATGTCACCGCCGAGTTGGGCCCACAACGTGAGGGCTCCCCGGCTGGCGAAGCGCAGGTCCACCGCATCATGCGCTGGCTTGCGCAGCCCCGCAGCTGGGCGGGCTTTCGGTTCCTTGGCGTGTGTGAGCGGCGTCCGGACGCCCCCTGGACTGACGAGCACGAGCGAGAGCCCACGGACCAAGAACGCGAAGAGGTCCAGCGCCTGCTCGCGACCGAGCCCAGCGGCCCCGTGGATGTCGATGACTACCTTCGGGAGCGCCGGCTCGACGCCAGCACTGTCGAAGCGGGAGACGCACCGACGGTCCAGCAGGCCATCGAGATGGCGCGTCACTACGCCGTCCGGCGTGTGGGATCCCAGCAGCACAACCTCATGCGAGGGCTGGCCTGGCTTCACGAGTGTCTGGCCGATACCGCCCTGGGGCCAGAGGATCGCGACCGGCTGACCATCCAGGCTGGCTGGCTCTGGCTCGACCTGATTTGTGCGGGGGGGCTGGGTGAGCCGTTGCTGCTGTTCGATGGTGTCGAACCGGTGATGCTGGCACGCCTCGAGAGCGTGGTGGCGGCCTTACCGAGCTGCGCCCCTCGGCGCGTGTTTGGGACCTGGGTGGCGGTGCTGGGACTCCGACAGCAGAAGCCGAGCAAGATCGAGCGCCGTGTGTCGAAGCATCTCCGGGCTGTCTGGTCCTCCCTCGACGATGTCCCTGCAGACAGCGTGGAGGGGCTCCAGCTCCGTGTGGCGGTGGCCGAGTTGGCGCTCCTGCAGAAGGAACCGCCGCGCAGGTACGTGGACGAGCTGTCACGAGAGCTGTCCGGTCACCGCGGGGGTGGCGACCTCTTCGCCGATTTTCTGGCGGCCCGTCTCGGCAGCCAGCTCCATGAACTCCGTGGCCGTATCGAGCCCGTGTCCGGCGCCCCTCCCGGCCTGGACCTGCTCTCTCACCGGGACGCGGCGCGCACGGTCCTCCGAGCTGGCGCCGATCGCACGATCTTGGATGGCGGGAGAACCTCACTGCTATTCAAGGAGCTGTTCGACCGCGGCATCAACGGCATGGAGGGGGACTTTTGGGGGTATCCGGACGATGACGGGTTGCCATTCTGGTCCTCGTCTGGTGGGCCGGACATGCCCTGGGCACGCCTGATGGGCTCGTACCTGGCGACCCACGGGCACCTGCACACCTCGACCGCTGCGGCATGCCATCGGATCGCCTCGCTGCACATGGGCTGCGACCTTCGACTGGGTCAGCTGAACGCATGGCGACGAGTGCTCCGTGGCGAAGAGGCCGCACCTGGGCGGAGACTGCACGACCTGGCTTGGTCCCGCGAGATCCACCTGCAGCACCTCGAGGACTGCCTTCGGCTGGCGGATGACTCATCCATCGAGGGGGCCGTCCGCCCACACCGCCTGGAGCCCCTGGCGCTGTCAGCCCAAGCGATGATGGAGCGCTCGGTGGAGGGTCCCTCTTGCGCGAGCGCCTGGTGCCTGGCCCAAGGTGTGCTCCAGTGGCGGGCCGAGGTTCCATCTGGCCGCACGGCTGCCTTCCAGTTGGAGCGGATCCTGCTCGACATCGATGCGGAGTTGCGGGATCTGTGGTCGGCCATGGCGCCGGCGCTCACCCTCCATGAGCCCCCGGGGCTCGGCGATGAGCTCCGTGAGGGCCTCGCCATGGTTCGCGGGCTTCTCCTGCCCCGGCTCTCCCTGGAGGAGAACGAAGCGCAGATGCGCGGCGTGCCGGAGGGGCTGGTGCTGCTCGGCGTGGCCACGGGACCGCAGCGGGAGTTGGTGCTCACCAGCGTCTGGCGAGAGGGTGACCGGCTCCACCACCGCGATCACCAAGGCGAGCCCGGCTCTGCGCTGCTGCTGAAGACCACGCTGGCGGTCCTCATGCGGACCCGGCGGCAGGCCCTACTCGGGGGGGAGGCTTTGGGTGGGACGGAGGTCTGGGGTGCCGTCGTCCAGGCCCTGGATGCTCCCCTCGAGGAGGTGCTCGCTCCGGCGATGAGCGAGCAGCCCCGCTTCGTTGCAGTGCTCGCCCCCGGTCGCTTCCGCAGTCTGCCCTGGCTGGGACTACATGCCGGCGGCCGGCCGCTCATGGAAGGCTTCGCCGGCATCTCGGCCCTTCCATGCCTCGGTTTCGACATGCAGCGGGCCCCGCTAGGATCTCCCGCGATGAAGCCCAAGCTGGCGAGCCTGTTCGGTCCGGCCCAGGGCTTCGGGGAAACGCACTACGGCGAAGCCACGCTGGCCACGTTGCGTGGCTGGCATCTACCCGTGTTGACGCCGAGCCCCCCCGATGACCCCCAGGATCGGTACATCACCGAGGCCGATCAGTTGCAGGCCGCCGCACCCGGGCTCGACGTGGTCCGGCTCTACGGGCTCGGACATGCCTTCGCGCTGAACACCAGCACTGTGGGCTTTCAGCTTCCCGGCCATCGGGCGCTGTCCTTGCACCACCTGAGGGGGCTGGAGCTGTCGGGATGCGAGAGTGTGGAGATCTGGGCCTCGACCGTCGGTGAAGGTGAGGTTCACGCGCTCTGGACCGAGGGGCGGGATCACTTCCCGGGCCTCGTTTGGGGCTTCCTGGCTGCAGGGGCTGCGGGCGTGCTCGACTTGGCCTGGCCCGTTCATGATCTGGTCAAGGCCCTCATGGCCGAGGCATATGGTCGCATTCGGCTCTCGAGCGAGGTGCATGGCGCCATGGCGCTGACGCTCGCGCTGCGCTGGACCCGGCATTGTCTGGGCTCGTGGGCCTCGGCCATGGACAGCTTCGATGGCCTGTCCGATGCCCTGGACTGGCTCGACCAGGCTCGTCGAAAGGAAGCAGAAGACTGCGGCCTCGACCCGTCGGTGGTGATCGGTTTTCCGGCACCTGATGGTGGCGGCGCATGGAACCGTCAGGAGTTGGAGAGCTTCGTGGAGGGGGTCTGCGATCCTGTGCAGCTCGCCGCCTTCCGGTGGTGGGGGGCTTGACCATGGGACCGCTTCGATTCTCACGCAGAGAGATCCAGGAGGCCGCGGTCCAGCTCCAGGCTCACCAGCGCTACAGCGCTTCGATGACGCTCGGGGTTGCCGGAAAGCGCGCCGATGAACTGCGGCGGCGAGCCATCGAGTTGTCCAACGGGGGGAACCCTGAGGCCGGAGTGGCGCTTGCACGAGAGGCGATGGCGATGTTCGAACCGGAGGACGATGGCCCTATCGCCGCTGCTGTAGCATTCGATCTGGCTGTCTGTGTCGAGCGCTCGCCAGGTGGCAGCAGGATGGACCAACTCATCGAGGCCCAGCAGCTCTTCGAGCGCAGCCTCCGCTGCGAGGACCGGCGCGCCGATCCCCTTCGCCACGCCTTGAGCCTGGACGGCCTGGGCCGAATTCTCCGTCAGATCGCGGAGCGGACGACCGACTCCGAGGAGCAAGCGTCGATCCGCCAGCGGGCAATCCTTCATCAAGCTCGGGCGTGCGAGCTGTGCGAGACCGCTGGTCCGTACGGCGCCAAGGTGACCGCGGACTACTACTGCAACCTTGGCAATGCGCTGCGGGAGATGGGCCACGTACATGAGGGCGTTCAGGTGTACGAGCGAGGCTTACGCTGGGCCGACTACGCTGCGGAGCACCCCCAGCTGTCGGGGATGCCAGTACCCTGGGGCTGGCGGTCCATGCTCCTCTGTCGATTCGCAGGCCACTTGGTTTCGCGAAAGGCCGCCGGGGACCTTCGACGAGCCCGGAAGCTGCTCCAGCGGACGCTGGGAGAAGCCAGGCCGGAGACCGAGAGCTATGCCCGCATGATGATGGCGGAGTCCTTCCTGGTCTCGGATGATCCGGGCCGCCTCGAGCTAGCGAGAGAGCAGGTCAGGCGTATGGACATCGCCGAGCTCGAGCAAGAACAACTGCCCCGGCTCTTCGGACAGCTCGAGGAACTCGGGGAGTTCGACCGCGCGCTAGGCGTCCTGCGCTTCCTCCGCCGCTCTCTCATGGCTGAGCGGCAGAACACCAAGGCGGACCATGCTGCGGATGAAGTGGCCATCCGGCTCCAGGGCTTCGCTGTCCTCGAGGCGCGGCTGTGCCAGACGCAGGGGCGGCCCATCGAGGCCTTCCTGGCCCTGGAAAACGCCGCATCGTTGCGCTACCACGACGCTGTCAGCGTGTACTTCCATGGCTCCCGAGATCCGGTGGCCCGCGAGCTGTACCGCCACTACTCCAGAAGTGCGGCGCGATCCCGTTGGCTCGACGACTTCGCTGCTCGCTTGCTGTACGTGGAAGAGGATGAGCAGCTGAAAGTGCTCCGGGAGGCAATGAGCACCTTGGTCGCGACTGACCTCATCGTCGACGATGGCCCGGAGGCTCGAGAGCAGAACAAGGAGATGTTGGCGGTGGTCGACTTGGCGCTGCGGCATTGCGCCCCGGTTGAGGCACTGCGCGATGCATCCCAGCGGTACCTCGAGCGCTGCGAGCACCTGAAGCACCTAGCAGTGGAGCGGGACCCTGGGCTCGATGAGCACCGTGAGGCGTGGTGCTTTGACACCACCGTCGAGGGCTTGCGGGACATCTTTGTCGAGTACCCTGACCTCACGCTGCTTCGCCTGCAGTGGGCTGATGACCTCCTGGCCGTGGCGCTTTGGTGGGAGGGGGGCGAAGTCGTGGGCAGAGCCACACGGGTTGCTGTGCCGCGGGAGGCCTTGCAGCGACTCTGGATCGACCCCGATGGGGAGCAAGAGGCATCTACCAGTGAACGGATGCCCCTCTTGGACCTGCTGGCTGGAATCGACCTTACGCCGGTGCTGCCTTCCGGACCCCGCGGCCGCCTCGTGGTCCTGCCCTCCCTGGCGGCGTCGAGGGTGCCCTGGGCCGCGGTGGGCCCGCGGGGGGAGACCCTGCTCGATCGCTTCGAAGCCATCGTGCACCTCCCCATGCTCACACCGCTGCAGATGAGGCAGTCCCCCACGCCTCCTCGAGAGGGTGTGCTGGTCGTGGCTCCCGGCGGCGCGCCCGAAGGGTTCGCCACGAAGCATCACGATCTCGCCTTCGCCGAGGAACACCCTGAGGAACGACGTCTGCGCGGCTCTGACGCGTCGATAGCGGGCGTGCTTGCCGCTGCTCGAGGCGCGACCTGTGTGACCTTCTTCGCCCATGGAGACCACGGTGGAGACGAGGAAGGCACGCTTCGTCTGGCAGACGGGCCGCTCCATCCCTCCGAGCTCGGTGACGCCTTTCGGGGCTGCGAACGAGTGGAGCTGTGGGCCTGCCGCAGCGGGGTGAACCAGCCCTTCGATTGGCTCACTCCTCTGGTGGACGAGGCCTTCGGGTTGGACATCGCCTTCCATCGGGCCGGAGCACGGAGCAGCATCGGGACGCTCTGGAGCGTCTCGGACCTGGTGACGGGCCAGATCGCTCGGCGCTATCGTCTTGGCCTACGACGAGGGATGCAGGCACCGGAAGCACTCGCGAGCGCACAACGATGGTGGCGGGATCGGGCGGTCCCTTCACTTCGCCGAGGTCTGCTGGAGGCACCGAGTTCGCAGGCGTCACGCGTATGGGAGGACTTGCTCGGGGTGCCCGCTGAGCCCGTCGAGCACTTTGGGTTGCTCGGACCCCAGGCGGAGGATGAGCCCCCGAGCATAGGCCAAGTGGATGTGTGGCTACGCGACCTCGACGATCCGAGGGCGTGGGCTGGGTATCGCTTCGTGGGGGTCTGCGAGCGTGGCCCTGTCGAGCCCTGGAGCGAGGATTGCCACCGTGCCCTGACCCCATCGGAGCAACGAGAGCTGGACCGCTTGCTGCGAGCGGCGGCACCCGAGGGGGCATAGAGAGTGAAGATGGCGGATTGCTACGAGCAGATCACCGACTGGTCGCTGCAAGGAAGGGCGGCCCTCATCGATGAGCGCGGGCAAGAGCTGGCCTTGCTGCTCGACGAGGCCTTCACCATCTTCATCGACCGGAGCGGGGTGTCGCTTTCGGCTTTCGGATTCAGGGGGGAAGACGATCCGGTGACGGCGGCCGTCGAGTGGTCCCTGCAGCGGTTCGCTACCGCTGATCTGGACCCCTCGAAGCTGCAGCGGGGCTCGGACAGCTTCCGGCTCTTCACCGAGCCAGCGTTCTGGTTGTCTCAGAAGGTGGGAGCCAGAGGCTTTCGGGCCATCATGGGGAGGCGTCCGCAGCTCCTGCCCCTGGACGAGGAGCGAGCGGATAGCGGGGAAGCCACCGACCAGAGCGCCCTGAGACGGCGTGTTGCCCTCGGGCTCAGCGCGTTCAGGCAGCGCACCTGTGCCAGCATGGTGGGCTTCTGGCTCCATGGCAGCCGCAGGCTCTGCGGAACATGGTTCGGCTGGACCGCCCCCGACTTGCCAAAGGAATCTGCGAAGAGGCGTTCTTTTCACATCGCCGATGCTTTGTTCAGGTTCCTGGTGCTCTTTGCGGCTTTGGTCGAGCTCGATGGGCAGCCCGAGCGGGTCGCGGCGGCGAGCTTGCTCTCATCTTGCCCAGACTCTCATCCGTACCGGGCCGTCGATGCCGTAGTGCTCGAGGCCGAAGGTCTGAGTGGGCCCCGAGCCCTCGAGCGGCTGCGGCGGGAGGGCGTGGAGCGCTGGCTTCGTCGCTGCATCATCCAGGCCGAGCGCCCCGTGAACCTGGCGGTGGACCCGCTGATCACTGGCTTGGCTCGGGCGAGCTTGAAGAAAAGCCTGCTGCACCTCTACAAGATCAATGACCCCCAGATCGCTGCGGACGTGCGCCGTGTCGCTGGGTTGGAGCTGGCATGAGCACTCGTCGCCCCGTTGATCCCACCGCGCTCGACCGCATGGTGCTCGGTACGGACGCCGACGAGGACCTCCAGGATTGGGAAGCCCTGCTGCAGTCCCCCGATGCTGGCCAGCTCTGGGAGCAGGCAGTGGAGGATCGCCGGCGACTCGACCTGACCGCGGCGCTGGTTCGTGGACGCCCGTGGCTGGCTGGTGGCCTGCTCGCTGCTCGAGGAGCTGCGCGCGCATTGGTAAGGCTTCCCGATCAGGTGGCGGTCACGAGGGTCGAGCCAATGGCATGGGCCGGTAGCCTGTCTGGTGGGGAGCAGGCTGATGAGCGCGAGGAAGCGGTTGGGTGGGGCGAGCAGCAAGTCGTCGAGTTGGGCCACGGAGAGCGCCTCACCCTCGCTCTGCCGAACGGTGCCGCCGCCTTCTATCGTTACCGCGGCGACAGGACGGGGCGTTTCCAGTCCTGGCTGATGGAAGAAGAGGACGCCCCGGTGCTCGTCGTGGTGGTCCAGGCTGACGAGCATGAGATCGACGACTTCGATGCCGCGTTGGCGTCTGGGCTGCCCACGGCGACGCTGATCCTCCTGAATCGAGGCGACGGGGAAAACGGGACCTGATGAGCGCCTATCCGGGGTGAACGGCGCGCTGGCGCCACCACCCCGGAGGCGAGATGAGTCCCAAGAGTACGAAGCAGAGTATCGGTCGTAGCGAGGCCTCGAACCGGAGCGAGCCGTGAGCGCCCGCGCTCCGCGAGTGGCCGTCCTCGGTGGTGATGGACGCTTCCGTGCCGAGAGGCTGCCTGGCTGCGACGTGCGGGTCTTCCGCGGCCGGCGGTCTGGTGGCAACGGCGAGCTTCGGCGCCTCGAGAGGGCGTTGAAGGCAGGCTCCATCGATCGCGTGGTCGTGCTCGCTCGCTGGAACGGCCATTCCGAGACCCGTCGAGCCATGCGGATTTGCCGGCGTCTGGGCATTCCTGTGACCGTTCACCCTTAGTCCGTGCCTACCTGCATCCCTGAAGAATGAGGAAGAAAAGAATGAATACGGCCCGAATCCTGCTGATCGATCCTGGCAGCTCCCGTCGGGAGATCAACGAACCCATCGGCGTCGCAGCCCTGACAGGTGCCCTCGAAGGCAGCCTGGGAGCCCGGGTCCGTGTGCGGCAGCACTTCGTGTCCCTTGACGGCCATCTGGACCTGTCCATGCTCGAACACTTCGACCTGGTCGGTCTGACGACCTCCCTTGGTAGCTTGCAGGCCACGCGGGAAGTTGCGACTCACTGCGCAAGCCTGCCCCCCAGCCGCCGTCCGGTTCTGGTCCTCGGCGGTTTGCTCGCCACCTTCGCCCCCGAGGCCCTTCTTGCGCAGTTGCCGTCGGCGGCGGAGCCGATCTGCGTGCGCGGGGAGGGGGAGGAGGCCTTGGTCGGGCTCGTTCGGGGAGTGCTGGATGAAGGGCGCGACAGCCTGGTCGACTCGGCCATGAGCCGCGAGGTGCCGAACCTGGTGCTCCAGGTCGGCGGTGGCTTCCACCACAGCGCGCGACGGAACATCGGCCTCGATAACGCCGTCGCTCCGCGTCGCAGCCATGTGCCCTTGCTGGCCCGTAGCGGTGGCATCGTTCGTACCGAGGCCTCCCGAGGCTGCTCGTACGGGCGCTGCAGCTTCTGCGCCATCCAGGAGAAGTACTGCGGCGAGGCCAGCTGGCGGCCGGTGCCCGTCGAGCGGGTCGTAGATGAGCTGGTGGAGCTCAGCTCGATGGGAGCCCGGCACCCTTACTACACCGACGAGGACTTCGTGGGAAGCGATCCGCAGCGCGCCATGCGCCTTGCTGGTGCGATCAGCGAGGCGAAGGCGGATGGGCGGATCCACCCCGATCTCAGCCTCTACTTGGACCTGCGGGTGGCCAGCGTGCTGCAGGTGGCTCGCCCTGGGCGCCCCTCGGGCGAGCTGGTCCTGGGTGCGCTGAAGGCGGCTGGGCTGCGAGAGGTTTTCGTGGGCATCGAATCCGGCGCCAAGGAGCAGGTGCGCCGCTTCCAGAAGGCCGCCAGCGCCGAGCGCAACCTGCGAGCCCTCGAGCTGCTGCTGCGCATGGGTCTGGCCGTGGACGTGGGCTTCATCATGTTCGACCCTGAGATGCAGCTCGAGGAACTCCGACACAACCTGGACTTCCTCCGCGCCTCGGGCCTGTGGACCCACGATGCCCGCCTGACCAAGTCTCTGCGGCTGCAAACGGGTACGCCTCAGTTGGCTGAGTTCGAGAACAAGGGCCTGGTGGCTGGCCCTCTCGATCTCGATGACCTGACCTATCCCTACCGCTGGCTCGATCCTCGCGCAGAGGCAGTCCACAACGTCTTCCGCGCGTGGGAGCGCCAGGTCATCGATGATGTGTACCTTCTGCAGTCCGCGACCCGTGGAGAGGTCCCCTGCGAGGAGCAGCGCCGGTTCCTGCGGGCGGTGCTCGGGCAGATCCGAGCGGCTGAGCACGGGGCGCTGGACGCACTGGTTGCGGCGGCGGTGGAAGGTCGAGAGCCGGCGGCGGAGGATCTGGACCGTTTCAGCCGTGTGCGCGAGCGCTGGCTCGAGCACTGGATGTGCTGGGAGCGGGGGCGGAAGGTGGCGTAGCCAGCCCGAGGCTCTACACGCAGTCACATCAGCAGGGACAGCCCGCCGGCTTCCGCCCGCGGTCCTTGCTCGTTCGCTGCCTGGTTTACAGCCCGTTCTTCCTGGAGAAGTGGCCGGGGGGATTTCTCGACTGCAGCCATCGCTTCGACATCATCGGCATTGTAGGCCTCGAACATCTCATTTTGCAGCGGTCTGCCGCCCTGGAGGTGATCGGCTCCCGCGTGTTTCACCGGATGGGGGCGGTTCTGG
>CAZHIK010000171.1:3885-12158 GCA_964532635.1 uncultured Enterobacterales bacterium | reverse complement strand
GAACTGCAAGGCCGGCGACACCCTGCTGCCCGAGCTGCGCATCCCCCCCAGCGACGACCAGTACCGGGCCCCCGCTCGGGTGGTGCGCCTCTTCCCCATCCCCCAAGAAGAGATCGACGCGGCCGAGCGCCCCGAGGACCAGCCCGCGCCCACCCACCAGGTCGCGGTCCACTTCGTGCAGCTGCCGCCCGAAGCGGTCGAAGCCCTGATGGCCTTCACCCTCCGGGTCCAGGACGCCCTGATCTAGCCCCTACAGGTACCTCAACCACCACAGGTCCCGGCGGCGAGCCTTCAGGCGATCCCAGGCCACGCAGAGGGGGTAGAGCACCCCCAGCGTCAGGGCCCAGCCGGCGTAGACCCGCAGCAGGCTGGGATCGAGGCTCCCCTCCCAGCCGCAGGTCAACACGCGGAGGGTCTTGGAGCCAACCTGCAGCACGGGGATGTGCAGCAGGTAGAAGAACATGGGCACACGCCCGAAGACCCCCAGGGTCCGCGCTGCCGGTCCGCGCAGGCGGTCCAAGACCGGCAGCAGCAGCAGCGCCGGGCCGATGGTCATGAGCAGGTACTGCAGCGACGGTGGGTACTTGGTGGTGTCCAGCACCGCGAAGAGGGTGAACAGCAGTCCCCGCTCCTGGGGAGCCCAGGGCCGCGGTTCCCCGTACAACCCCAGTCCCCGCAGCAGCAGGAACGCCGCCACCAGCCCAGCCCCCAGGGCCAGGACTCGCCGCCTTCGCGCGCCTTCGCTCCCTGCCAGCCACGGCGCCGCCGCCCACCCCAGGGCCATCAACCCGGCCCAGGCCACGAAGGGGTAGGACACCCCCACCGGGAAGCCCGCCACTGTGAAGCTGTAGGGCGCGAAGCTCAGGCCCCAGGGGATGGCAAGGCCACCGAGACCCGCGGGCTGGATCCCCGCCAGCAGGTTGTGCCCCAGCACCACCACCAGGCCAAAGGCCAGGGGTGCGAGGCGGTGCAGGCGGACCAGAACCCCCAAGGCCAGCATGGACGCGCCCAGGGCCCAGATCACCAGCAGTGACAGGCTCCGGTAGCCCAGCTGCCAGCAGGTGTTCACCACCACCACCTCGAGGAAGATCAGCCACAGCCCGCGGGACAGCAGGAAGCGCGAGGCCTTGTCCACACCCACGCGCCGCGCGTAGAGCGCTGCACCGAGGCCCGCCAGGGCCACGAAGGTCGGAGCGCACAGGTGGGTCACCCAGCGGGTGGCGAACAGTGCCGGGGTGGTGGTGGCGAGATCCACCGGGTTGCCCAGGGCTCCCAAGAAGGCGCGGCTGTGGTCCAGCGCCATCAACACCATCACCACGCCCCGCAGCAGATCGAAGCTGGCGATGCGCGCGCTGCGTGCCGACCGCTCCATCCACTCTCCTCACGTCCCGGCTCCGGAACCGGTTTCCCCTATCCCCACGGCGGGCGTGGCGTTACGCCGAAACCGAGGAAGCACCTTGGCCTACTGCACAAATCCCGACTGCCGACACCGCGAGCGCACAGGGAGCCCGGCCGAGTATCAACCCGGAACCTCCCACTGTGCCGACTGCGGTGAGCCCCTCGAGCCGGGGGAGCGCCCTCGGCCGACACCGACACCGCGGATCCCCTGGCCCCGCTCTCTGCTGAAGCGGCTGGCCATCACCGCGGGCGCGATGGTGGTGGTCTTTGGCGCGGGGCTGATTCCCCACCCTCTGCTCAACCGTGAGGCCTTCCAGGGCTACGGCTTGCTGGACACCGGCTTCGGCCCCTTCTCCCTGGGGGTGACCCCGCTGCTGGTGGGCTTCGTGCTGGTGGAGCTGGTGGCCTTGGCTCTGCCGTTCACCCGTCAGCGGCGTTGCAGCGATCCCGCGCTGCGCCGCCGGCTCTGGCTGGCGGGCGCGCTCGTGGGTGTGACGCTGGCCTGGGTCCAGGGCCTGAGCCTGGCCATCACCCTCGAGAACTACTGGAACCACGGCTGGGGCGCAGAGGCCGTGGATCACCCCGGCTGGCTGTTCCGGCTGTTCACAGCCTGCATGCTCGCCAGCGGAGTGGCGACCCTGGCGGCCCTGGCCCGCTGGCTGGACCGCCACGGGCTCGGACCGGGCATGGCCGCCCTGCTGCTGCTCGACGCGATGCTGCTGGCCGGCAAGAGCCTGTGGGGCCTGGGCCGGGAGGTGCACATCGGCGTGCACGCCATCCTCCCCGCCTTGCTGCTGCTGGCCGCCCTGGGCGCGGTGCTGTGGTTCTTCCACTGGCTGATGGGCCGCAGGGCCCCGGGCGGGCTGCCGGCCTGCGCACCCTGCACCGGCCTGTTGCCCTACGAGCTGGCCCTGCTGGTGCTGTTGGTCCCGACGACGCTGGCGAACTTCACAGGCAACCAGCCGCTGTACGATCTCTTCGTGCCCGGCTCCATGCTCTGGCTGGGGATCGCACTGCCCGTGGTGGTGCTCGGCGCCCCCTTGGCAGCCCTGTTGTTCTACTGGCGGAGACGGGACTGGTGGAGCACCGCCCCCAAGCGCGCACCCTGGCTGCAGCTGCTGGCCATGAGCGCCGGGGCTCTGTTGCTGATGATCCTGATGGAGACCTGGCTGCTCCGCGTGAGCCCCGCCTTGGCCTTCGGCGGCATGACCGGCTGGCTCGGGCTGCTGGCCCTGGGGAGCGATGCCTGGGGAGAGATCGGCCTGTGGCTGCGAGGCGGCGGCGCCCCACGCCTGGTGAGCGAGCACCAGGACGTCGCCGACGCCCTCGAGGAGCTGGACGAACTGCGCCGAGCCAATCCCGACGCACACTACATCCTGGCGGGCCTACGCTTCCGCAGCCTGACCTACTTCTTCGGGCCCTACGTGCCGCTACGGATCCTCGAGGCCCCCTCCCCCCACCTCCAGAGCGTGGAAGCCTGATGCGAGTCACCGCCATGCTGGCACTGCTCCCCCTCTTCGCCGCCCGGGAATCCTCCCCGAGCGCCACGGAGCCGTCCGCCTCCGTCAGCCTGCCCGCCCAGGTGCTGCCTCACTGCCTGTACGGGCTCGATCCCCACGCGGCGGCGGTGCAGCCCTGGCCCACGGGACCCGAGCCCAGGGGATACCGGCTGGAACCCTCCTCGCCCACCCACCTGCTGTCCTGGCTGGGTTTCCGAAAAGACGACGTGCTCACCGCGGTCAATGACCAGCCCCTGGGCACGGCCGAGCACCACTACGCCGCCCGGCAGGCCACCCAGGCCGCCACCACCTGCCGCTGGAGCATCCAGCGAGAGGGACAGCCCGCGGTGCTCGAGGCCACCATCGCCCCGGACCCGAGCCAGGAGCTGGTGCTCGAGCGCGACCCACAGGGTGTGGCCACTCGCCTGTCCAGGGTGGCGCTGCTGCAGCGGCTGTCGGACCCCTACGCCTACGGCCCCTACCCGTCCATGCTGGCCATGGGGGCCGATCCGGGGGTCTACATGGTGGACAAGGGGATGGTGTCCCTCGCGGCGGATCTCGGCTTCCAGCCTCTGGATCACCACATCGCCATCGGTGAGGTCCAGCTGAGCGGCGGCAAGTCCGTACTCGAAGGACTGCGCCTGCTGCTCACGGAACCCGAGCAGAGCTGGACCTTCCGCCGTGGGGGCGAGCTCCGGACGGTGACGCTGCGCATCGAGGGCGACCCGGTGGTGCTGCCGGAGAGGCGATAGGGATCAGCTCCACGCAGGAGCTCCCATGCGCGCCCTCCCCCTCCTCCTGGCCCTGCTGATCAGCGGCTGCCCCAACGAGACCGCCCCTCCAGGCGACACCACCCCGGACGACACCCAGGACTCTGCGCGTAGCGAGGACAGCGATCCCTGCGCCGAGCAGGGCCTCCCGATGCGGGACTTCGCCGACGCCGAAGAGGACGACAGCCTCTACGCTACCGCCGCCGACTTCACCGTGCCCACCCGCAGCGGCGACTGGACCTTCAGCGAGCACTGGACCGGCTGCGACGTGGTCCTGATGATCCAGGACGCGCCGAACCAGACCTGGGGCTGGCCCATCGGCCTGTGGGAGCGGGACGTGGAGGAGCTGTTCGAGAAGCTGCCCCGCAACACCCGGTTGCTGTTCTTCAGCACCGCCACCTCCACCGAGTCCATCAACGCCTCCCTGGACGGCCTCGAGACGGAGATCGACCTGGTGATGGAAGACATGGACGAAGACGAGCGGGCCTGGTGGCAGGACCGGGTCGCCTTCGTCACCCAGCGGGCCCAGATCGTGGACGGCTGGGTGGGCGACATCATGTCCGATCCCGGCTGGGGCGTGGGCATCGATCGCTTCCAGCGCATCCGGTACATCGGCGGCTACGCCGATCCCACCCGCTACGACAGCAGCTATGGCTGGTTCGCCCCCAACCTGTCCTACGCCGCCTACGAGGCCGTCTACTACAACTTCGAGGCCGAGCGCGAGGCCGAGCTCGAGGCCCAGGATGCGCTGGTGGTGCCCGTCTTCGACGGCTCGAACTGGTCCAGCACCGTCGAAGCCGAGATCGAGATCCCCGCCGAAGCCGCCAACTACGACAGCCTGGCCATCGATCTGCACATGGGCTGCGGCGGCGAGGGCGAGTACGGCGACTGCTTCGCCTGGGACACCGGCGCCCGCCTGCTGGTCTGCGACCAGCCCACCGGGGACAACCCCTGGGCCGACACGCCCTGCCAGCCGGCGGTAGACGAGGCCATGGGCAGCTGCACCGAGGACGGGGAGGCCACGAAGGTGGAGTGCCGCAGCGCTGAGGACTGCGGCAGCGACACCGGCATCGAGTACGCCTGCGAGGGCTACGCCGAGGCCATCGCCGCCGACACCCAGGAGGGCGCCTGTGAGGACCCCCTCGGTGAAGCCACCACCGGCACCTACACCTGCAACGAGGATGGCAGCGGCTTCGGCGAGCTGGCCTGCAGCTGCAGCAACGACAACGAGCTGGGCCGCTGGATCACCACCTACCACCGCGAGGGTCGCTGGGTGCACGACGTCACCAGCCTGCGGCAGCTGCTCACCCCGGGTGAGACCGAACGCATCTACTTCCGCACAGGCTCCGAGTACACGGTGGAGCTCGACCTGCGCTTCTCGAACAGCGACCGCGAGACCGTACCGGAGCAGCTCGCCCACCTGTTCACCGGCTGCAACTTCGCCGAGGGCTGCAACGCCTCCTACGAAGGCGGCGTCGCCGTGGACATCCCGGCGGACGCGGCCAAGGTCCAGCTCGCCACCATCCTCACGGGCCACGGCATGTCCGATCCAGGCAACTGCGCCGAGTTCTGCGACATGGACCACATCTTCTCCATCGGTGGTGAGGACGCGGTGACGGTGAACTTCGACGTCGAAGGCACCACCCAGTACCGGTGTGAGCAGGAGGTGGACCTGGGCACGGTGCCCAACCAGTACGGCACCTGGTGGTACAGCCGCCACAGCTGCTGCCCGGGCCGAGAGGTCGCCGTGCAGCTGCACGACATCACCGAACAGGTCGCCTTGGGCGCCGAGAACCAGTTCGACTACCGGGTGCTCTACCGGGACGAGGACTATGAGCCCGAAGGGGGCGCGAGCATCTGGGGCAACGTCTGGCTGGTGATCGAGCGCTGACCCCCATGAGCGAGCCACACCAGGACTCACTCTTCCTGCCGACCCCCGGTAGGGCCGAGCTGCACCTGCGCCACATCGAGGCCGCGCAGGCCCCGCACGCGCCGGTGTTGATGCTTCACGGCTCAATAGAGAACGGACGGGTGTTCTACACCCCCAGCGGCAAGGGCCTGGGGCCCTTCCTGGCCCGTGCCGGCCACCCCGTGTACATCGCCGACCAGCGAGGACGGGGTGAGAGCCGACCCCGCCTGGCCAGGGGCCACAGATACGGCCAGACCGAGACCATCACCCAGGACCTGCCCGCCTTCCACCAGTCCGTGCTCGAGCGACACCCCGGGCAGCGGGTGCACTGGGTGGCCCACAGCTGGGGCGGGGTGCTGATGCTGGCCTGCCTGGGGCGCTTCCCCGAGCTGCGCCGTGACGTGGCCAGCCTGACCTTCTTCGGCACCAAGCGCTGCGTGCGGGTGCGCAACCTCCACAAGCGGCTGCTCATCGATCTGTACTGGATGCGGCTCGCCAGGTTGGCGGCCCTGGCCTTCGGCTACCTGCCGTCCCGGCGGCTGGGGCTGGGCTCCGACGATGAGAGCCAGGCGAGCCTGGGCCAATGCTGCGCCTGGGTGCGGCCGGGCCCGTGGATCGATCCCGCCGACGGCTTCGACTACGGCGCCGCCCTCGCCCAAGCGGAGGATCTACCTCCAGCCTGGTACCTGGCCGCGGCGAACGACCCCTGCCTGGGCCACCAGAGCGACGTGCACGACCTGATGACCGAAGCAGGCCAGGCCGACCAACGCTTCGGGCTGCGGGGCCGCGCCCAGGGTCACCTGCACGACTACGACCACGTCACCATGCTCACCCACGCCGATGCCGCGCGGGACCACTTCCCCGGAGTGAGGGACTGGCTGACGGACCACGCGCTATGATTATTATCGTTTTCGACAAACGGTGTCTCCAGGATTTCACGAAAACCCTGGTTGTTCCTCGGCGTCAAAAAAATGTCTGACAATGTCACAACACCTCGGCCGTCGATGCCGATGAGCTGAGTGCGAAGACAGCCCGACAACGATTCCGATCACCTGCGAGCACCCCATGCAGTACGGCACCACCTCGCCTTTCGATCCGTGCGTCTGGTTCAGCGCGGACCCCCACTCCGAGTCCCTCTCCCTGGCGCGCTCGAGCGCGCAGCTCCAGCGTGTGACCGACCGAGGCCCACAGCCCTCGGTGGAGATCGCCACGCGGCTGCTCCAACTGCTGAGGGTTCCCGAGTTCAGCATGGCCCAGGTGGCGGACCTGGTCGAGGCAGATCCCGCCCTGACCGCCCGCGTACTCCGAGCGGCCAACAGCCCCATGTTCTCTGCGCGCCAACCCTGCAAGACGGTCCAGCATGCCGTAGCCATGCTCGGTGCGCGCACCATCGGAGAGCTGGCCGCCGCGGCCGCGGTCTCCGACCTCTTCGGTCGCAGCGGGGTGGAGGCCAGCCTGCGCAGCCACGCCGTAGCGACGGCGGCCCTGGCCCGCGAGCTGGCCCGGCTGCTGGGGCGCCCCGGGCAGGACCTGTTCCTCGCCGGCCTGCTGCACGACCTGGGCAAGCTGATCCTGCTCCAGGGCGCAGGGGGAGAGCGCTACGGCCTGAGCAGCCAGCCCTACGACGAGCTGCTCAACGTACGTGTCGGTATTCCCGGCGGAACCCACCTGCTCGAGCAGACCGCGCTGGGCTTCGACCACGGCGCGGTCGGCCAGGCCGCGCTGCAGGCCTGGGGCATCCCGGATCCCATCCCGGCGCTGGTGGGCAGCCACCACGACGTGGAGCGGGCCAGCCGCGAGGGCGACCGCTTCGCCGAGTCGGTCTGCCTCCTCCGGCTCGCAGACAGCATGGCCCACACCTTCGCCGGCCCCCGCTTCGAGAACGAGGCCACCAGGCTGCAGCTGCGTGAACCAGCGGCCATGACCTCACTCGGCCTGGAGCCCCACGACGTCGAGCACCACATCCCCCACCTGCAGCTCGTGCACGCCAGCGCGGCCGAGCTGCTCGACTGATCCTGGGGATTCTGACGGGATCAATCCAGCCGCTGGGAAGGAATGGGCTGCCCCCAGGGGGGTACCATGGGCCCCTTCACACCCTGGAGAACCCATGAGCAGCACCCGCTCCACCTTCCCCACCGTGGTCGGCTGGATCTTCGCCGTGCTGTCCGGCTTCGGCGTCACGGTCGGGGTGATGCAGAACATCATGCTGCACGTGGCGTTCCCCATGGAGGAGTTCACAACGGACATTCCAACCAGCATGCCCCCCTTGGCGCGCTGGATGTTCGAGCACTTCGAGCTGATGGTCCTGATCCCCCTGTTGGTCTTCTCGCTGCTGCTGGCGGGCTCCGTGGGCCTGATCAAGCGCTGGGAGTGGGCCCGGAAGCTGATGGTCGTGGTGATGGTCCTGCTGGCCCTGTGGTCCATGGGCTCCATCGTCTTCCAGTTCTTCTGGGTGGACCAGATGGACAGCATGACCCCAGGCGCCCCGGCCGCCTTCCAGACCATGCGCACCGTCATGATGGTGTTCAGCCTGCTGTGGGGCCTGGCGTTCGCCGCCCTGTTCGGCTGGATCGCCAAGCGCCTGGCCTCCTGGGACATCAAGCAAGAGTTCGGAGGGCGCCAGCTCTGAGGGAACCTGGAGGTGCCTTCGAGCGTCCCTGATGAGAGCACCGCTGCTTCGGATCGCCCCTGAGATAC
>CAZHIK010000171.1:0-3875 GCA_964532635.1 uncultured Enterobacterales bacterium | reverse complement strand
TCCTCCTCCTCGCCGCCTGCAGCACCGAGGCAGAGCCAGCCTCCGCCCCGCCAGCGCCGCCACCCGCGCCAGAGCCCGCGGAGCCATCCCCCCGCTTCGAGCACCAGGCCTCGGAGTACACCGCCTGCCTCCAGCCCCTGGGGCCGTACGACAGCGAACTGGCAGTCATCGTCGAGCGCGGCATCGCCTATCTGTACGGCTTCGAGACGCGCATCCTCGACGCCAAGCCTCTACCCGACATGGCCTGGTACCCCCCACGCCAACGCTACCGTGCCGACAAGCTGCTGGACCACCTGACCCAGGCGGTGATCCCGGGCACAGGCTGCAACTTCATCGTGGGCTTCACCTCGGAGGACATCTCCACCACCAAGCCGCCCCACGTGGACTGGGGCGTGTTCGGCCTGGGCACCATCGGGGGCCCGGCAGCGGTGGTCTCCACCGATCGTCTGCTCCCCAGGGACAAGGGCCCCACCTGGAACCGACTGCTGGGGATCCGCACCGTCAAGGTCGTGAACCACGAGCTGGGTCACGTGATCGGCATGGGCCACCGGGAGGGCGAGGGCTGCCTGATGAACGACGCCAAGGGCACCATCGCCACCGTGGACGAAGAGACCGGCCTGCTGTGCGACCACGAGCGCGAGACCATGCAGAAGCTGCTGAACGCGGAGCTACCGGAGCACGGGGAGCTGGACTGGGATGGGGTGCTCGGCGGTTAGCCCAGCTCGTCCAGCCGCAGCCTCACCGGGTGCACCACCAGCTCGTCGCTGCCATCCAGGTATTCCTCGGTCACCACCACCGAGTTGCTCTCGATGTGGGTGATCCGGCCCCAGCGGTTGCCCACGTAGGTGCCCAGCTCCACCACGTGGCTGCCTCCATCCGGGTCCTCGAGCAGGGCCCGCGGGTGCTCGCCCCAGACCACGCCGGTGAGTCGGAGCTGCTCGATGGCGAAGCACTGCAGCGGATCGTCTCCGCAGGCCCCCGCGCCCGGGGGTTCGGTGGGGAAGAAGGGCCGGTAGGGGTCCCGCTTGCCGATGGGGTTGTAGGACCAGTCGTTCAGGGGCGACTGGTCTGCGGTCGCCGGCGCCTCCTCCGACCGAGGCGTCCGTGCCTCCTGCTCCGTCGGCTCCTGGGCCTGCTGCCCACAGGCCGACAGCAACACCGCGGCGACAACAACACACTCGTGGGTTCGCTTCATGCTCTCACCTCCTGTTCCCGCCAGATCGAGCCTACGACGGATCCCTCGTCCCGCAGGGTCATGTCCTGTCGCATGTCGTCACGGGCGACGGCGGACCCCACCACCGTTACAATCCAGAAATACTCCAAGCCGCGGAGCCACCGATGCGTAGCACCCTGTTCCTGTCCCTGCTGGCCCTGGGTCTCACCGCCTGTCCCAATGACCCCAAGAACGAGACCGACGCGCCCCCGGAGACCGAGACCCCGGCGGACACCCCCGACACCGATGTCGAGGGCCCCACCCTCGACGGGGCCTGCGAGGAGCTGGACCTGCCCGTGGTGGAGTTCCAGGATGTCTCCGAGGACACCGCCCTGTACGCCATCGCCGCCGACTTCACCGTACCCACCCGCGGCGGTGACTGGGTGCTGAGCGAGCACTGGACCGGATGCGACAACTACCTGCTCATCCCGGATGTGCCCAAACAGAACCAGGGCTGGCCCACGGGGATCTTCGAGCGCGACGTGGAGGATCTGTTCGAAGCCCTGCCCCGCAACACCCAGCTGCTGTTCCTGTCCACCGCCACCTCCACCGAGTCCATCGAGGCCTCGCTGGACACCATCCAGGCCAACGTGGAAGCCGCCCTGGCGTCCATGAGCGAGGAAGACCAGGCCTGGTGGCAGCCGCGCATCAGCTACGTCACCCAGCGCGCGAGCATCATCTCCGGCTGGGTGGGCGGCGTGATGTCCAACCCCGGCTGGGGCGTCGGCATCGATCGCACCCAGCGCATCCGCTACATCGGCTCCTTCGCCGACCCCACCCGCTACCACGACAGCTACGGCTGGTTCGAGCCCAACATCTCGATGGTGGCCAACGAGCCGGCTCTGTACAACTTCGAGGCCGCGCGCGAGGCGGAGCTCGAGGCCCAGGACGCGCTGGTGGTCGACATCTTCCAGGGCGATCGGGTGGCTGGCAGCACCTACGTCACCATCGATCTACCCGACGCCTCCACCCTGGCTGCCTACGACAGCGTGGCCATCGACAACTACATGGGCTGCGAGGGCTCCGGTGAGTACGGCGACTGCCCGGCCTGGGACTACATGGCCTACCTGTACATGTGCGACATGCCGGACTCCACCGACAACCCCTACGCCGACACGGCCTGCCAGCAGGCGGTGGACGAGGTCAAGGGCCTGTGCAGCGAAGACGGCGTGAAGACCAAGACCGAGTGCACCACGGCCGAGGACTGCGGCTCCGACACCGGCATCCTGTACGAGTGCGTCGGCTACAGCGAGGCCATCGCCGCCGACACCATCGAGGGCGCCTGCACCGATCCTTTGGGCAACGCCACCACCGGCACCTACACCTGCAACGACGACGGCAGCGGCTACGGCGATCTGGACTGCTCGGGCTGCTCAACGGAGCTCGGCCGCTGGATCACCACCTACCACCGTGAGGGCCGCTGGGTGCACGACGTATCGCCCCTGCTGCCCATGCTGAAGGAAGGCGGCAGCCGCGAGTTCCGCTTCAACACCACGGGCCCCTACGAGCTGGACGTCAGCCTGCGCTTCTTCGACGCGGGCCAGGCCACCAAGGCCGACGAGCTGATCCACCTGTATTCGGGCTGCGATCTCACCGGCACCTGCAACGACAACTACACCGAACCCGTCGAAGTGGAGATCCCCGCCGACGCCGCCAAGGTCACCTTGGCCACGGTCATCACCGGCCACGGCATGTCCAGCCCCGGCAACTGCGCCGAGTTCTGCGACATGGACCACATCTTCACCGTCAACGAAAACGACGACGACGCCGTGGTGGTGGACTTCCCCGTGGCCGGCGACACCTATGGCTGCATGGAAGCGGTGGGCACCGAAGGCACCGTGCCCAACCAGTACGGCACCTGGTGGTACGGCCGCGGCGGCTGGTGTCCGGGCAAGGACGTGCCGGTCACCGAGCACGACATCACCGACCAGCTCACCCTGGGCGAGACCGCCAGCATCGCCTACCGGGTGGAGCGCAACGGCTCGGACTACCAGGCCACCTCGAGCTGGGCCCACACGGTGGTCAACGCCTGGCTGGTGATCGAGCGGTAGCGGAGGCCAATCTTCCTATCGGGAGGGGATAAACCCCTCCCCTACATTCTGAGTTCGCTCTGCCCGATGTAGGGGCGGGGTTTACCCCCGCCCGCCACGCCGAGCCGTTCAACCCTCGAGCGCGCCCGCCGCGGCCTCGAGCCGCGCCTTGACCTGGGCCATCAACGGACGCATGTCCTCGCGGCCCACGACCGCGAACATGGCCTCAGGATCCACGAAGGCCACCCGCACGCCGGCGCTGGTCTGGCGCACGATGACGTTGCAGGGCAGCAGCAGGCCCACGTCGGGCTCGGCGGCCAACGCCTGGTGGGCGAAGGGCGGATTGCAGGCGCCCAGGATGACATAGGGGTCGTGATCCACGTCGATCTTCTTCTTCAGGGTGGCCTTGACGTCGATGGTGGTGAGCACGCCGAAGCCCTGGTCCTTCAAGGCCGAGGTGACCCGCTCGATGGCGCCGTCGAAGTCCACATCGCCAAGCTCTACCGAGAGTCCGTACTTGTCCTGCTGCATGGTGACCTCCAGGAGTTTCATATCGAAGATGGCATAGCCAGCTGGACTGTCACCCGATGCTCGCCAGGCCGTGAGCGGCGATACCCCGGGGCAAGCCGTCC
>CAZHIK010000170.1:7334-12183 GCA_964532635.1 uncultured Enterobacterales bacterium | reverse complement strand
CTCGCGCTCCATGGACTGCTTGAGGCGCTCCTCGATGCTCATGCGACGGCGACGTCCGGTGGGCGCGGGGCCGGAGCTGGCGACCTTGTCGATGCTGGGCAGCGGCTCGTGGTCGTAGATGGAGCCGAAGAAGAACTCGCAGAACTCCTCGAGGTACGCGCCCCGGTCGCGGTACAACTGGCGGCGGAGATCCACCAGCAGCTCCTGGCCGTTCTGGTAACGGCTCTGTGGCCGGGCCTGGAGGCAGCGGGCGATGATGGGGCCCATGCCAGGGATCTTGGACTCCAGCTCGGCGACGCAGTCCTGAAGAGCCGCACGCTCGATGCGGTCGTAGACCTCGGCCACGGGATCGGGAGCGTTCTCGGACACGCGGTAGGCGGCGTGGCCCATGAGCAGCTCATAGGTGATCAGTCCTAGGGCGAACAGATCGGTGCGGTGGTCCACCTCGCGCATCTGGGCCTGTTCGGGGGCCATGTACAGCGGGGTGCCGCGCAGGCGGTTGGGGTCCTCGCGCTGGAAGTCGGTGTTGTCGACCCGGGCCAAGCCGAAGTCGAGGATCTTCACCTCACCGTTGGGGGTGAGCATGATGTTCTCGGGCTTGAGGTCACGGTGGACCAGCCGGAGGGGCTCACCGTTGTCGCCCGGGGTGGTGTAGGCCTGGTACAGCGCGTCGGCGATCTCGCAAGCGATCTCGATGACGGCTTCGGTGAAGACCTGCTCGTGGGCCTTGTCGCACTCGTCGAGCACCTGGCGCAGGGTGACGCCATCCACCGCTTCCATGACGACGGCGTTTTCCTCCTGGATGTACTCGAACACGCGGACGATGCCGCGGTGCTTGACCTGGTCGAGCAGCGCGAACTCCTGCATCAGCAGGTTGGCGGCGTCCGGGCTGGCGCTGTCGCGCAGCTTCTTGACGGCGACCACGCGGCGACGACCCGCCGAGAGTCCTCGACCGGGCGTCTCGCCCGCAGCCAGGAACACCTCGCCGAACTTGCCACCGCCCAGCTTGTGGATGACCTCGTAGTTTCGAATGAAGCGAGCCACGTTCTCTCTCCCGACCGACGCTTGGGACCACGAACCGCAAACAGGAGCGCTGCGGAGGGCGCGAGCCCGGGGATGTTACCGGGAAGCCTCCCCGCCGGGCAATGGGCCAACTGGCCCAGCGCCCGGAGGCCCCCCTGGCGGCGCTCCCTGAGGAGGCTGGCCAGCGGGTGGGGCTCCCGCAGTGGGTGCTTGCGGCGCTCGCGGCGGTCGCAGGCGCCCAAGGACGATGCGGCGGGCGTTGAGCCACGCCGATGACATGAAGCTCGACGCCACCAGCAGCGCGAGCAAGGGAAGCACCAGGCCGATGGTGCGCGCCAGGCTGGCACGGCGCGTCCAGCCATCTTCCGCGCGCGCGCCCGGCGGCGCGTCCATCCACGCCGAGGGGTGGAGCTCGACCGAGGCCTCGGCCTCGGCGAAGGCCGACAGCCGCAAGGTGGTCTCGAAGGAGCGCCGCAGGTAGAAAGGATCGAGGCGGTAACGAACCTCGAACCACTCGTATTGCTCGGCCGCCGCGGCCTGGAAGGCGGCGCCGAGGCCGTCGCTCTTGCGCTTGGTGAAGCTCTCGCCTCCCCCGACGGCGGCGATCCAGGCCAGCGACGCGTTGTCGATGCCCAGTGTCTCGAGGGTGCCGTCGATGCGCATGTCTTTGTACTTCTTGCCGCAGAGGGTGCCCGGCTTGACGTTGCCCAGCTCCTCGGGGAGCTCGAAGCGCCGGCGGAAAGGCCGACCCAGGCCTACTGTGAACACCCGAGGGCGGGCTGTCAGATCCGCCCCTTCGCCGCGGGCATCCTCGAGGTGCCGGATGAGGCGCTCGAGGCGGGCGGCGTTGGTGGAGCAGGCGTCGTCGTAGCGCTCGTTGTTGAAACCGTCGGTGAGCGCGATGACGGTGGGGGCGCCGGTGGTGGTGCGCAGGAAGTTGGTGACCTCGGGCACCTCGGTGAGCAGCTCGCCCGTGGCGTACTCGATGGCCTGGTAGAGGTTGGTGTAGCCGCCGCTCGACCGGAGCTCGTCGCGCACCAGGCGCTTGTACTCCTTGCGGCTGGTGATCACCTGCATCTCACCGCCCACCGGACGGACCGCGCTGCCGGAGAACTCGAGCAGCACCAAGCCGGTGGTGGTGGAGGACGGGAAGAAGGCCTGGGCCACCTCGGGTTGGAGCAGGGCCTTGCGGACGCGCTCGATCTTGGGATCGGTGGCCGGCTCGTTCATGGAGCCCGAGCCGTCGATGATCACCACGAAGAGCTGGTCGGACTTGACCGGATCGTGAGGGATGACGTCGTAGCTCTGCTGGTTCTGGCCTTCCTGGATCAGGGAGCCCTGGTGGACCACTTGCAGGTGCTCATCGTCGATGGCCATGGGCCAGGGATCAGTGCCTGCCAGGAACTGGAACGCCAGGTGAACCTCGCCGGAAGCCCGGTCGACCCGCGGGAGGCACTGCTCGGGCTCGGCGCCGGTGAGGTTTCCGCACTGGTTGGCGGTGGTGAAGATCTTCAGATCGAGCTCGGTGCCCTTGGCGATCTCGGGCTGGGAGACCCGGAGAGTGGAGCCGGGGACGGCCTCGAGCTGGCTCGAGCCACAGCCGGCCAGGCCCAGGGCGGCGAAGGCGGGCAGGACGAGACGCCGGAGGAGGCTCATCGCTCCTCCCGGGGCAGCATCAGGAACTCGAGCTCGGCGCTCTGCTCACCGGTGCCCAGCGTGATGCGATCACCCGAAGACAGCCGGGTCTCCAGCGGAGCGGGGCGCCGCGGATCGTAGCTGAGTCTCACCCGCTCGAGGAAGCGACGGACAGTGGTGGACGCCAGGCTCAGGCCGCGAGCGTAGTAGCGGTGCTTGCCATCGACCGCGAGGGAGACATGCATCTCCATCACGCCGGCTTCGCCCGGGAGGAAGAGGTCGAGGCCTCGGGGGAAGTGACCCACGAAGCGCTCCTTCGGCGAACCGTCGGGGGCATCGATGGGGATGCGCCGCCCGAAACGTTCGAAGGAGAGGACCCGCAGCCAGCCGGCGTACAGCTCGTCGGGGAGCGGCCAGGCGAAGACGCCGAAGGCCAGGCCCCACGCGAAGGCGGAGGCCGCGCCGGCCCAGTACAGATCGGAGGCGATCACCGAGTTGGAGACGTGCCAGACCGCGGCGGCGAACATGCTGGCCAGCAGCCCCGCCAGCAGGTGGTAGAGGATGCCCTTGCCCTTGCGCACGGCCAGGGGGCCGATAGCGGTGGCGAAGCCCACGGTGGTGAAAGCGCCGAGGCGATAGCGCAGGGAGACCAGGCTGGCGTCGGCCACATCGGGATCGACCGCGTCGGCCAGCGCGCGGACCTGCTCGCTGCCGGCGTCGGCGGGAATGCCCGCATGGAACAGGCCGAACGAGTCGATGGACAAGCGCACCACGGGGGCCATCAGAGCGGGGCCCAGCACACCGCTCCAGAACCAATAGGCCACCAGCGCCAGGAAAAACGACACGGACATGGCGATGATGGCGGAGAGCGCACGCTTCCAGACCTTGCTGCGGCGCAGGGAGTGCTCCGCCATCACCGACGCCGTGGCGATGGTGGAGCCGATGAGCGCCAGGAAGAACGCCCCGTCCGAGCCAGGGCCCCAGCCCGGCCCGAGCCAGGTGGTGTAGAGCAGCAGCAACCACCAGGCCAACAGGCCCGCGCCAGCGCAGTACAGGCCCACTACGAGGTGGCGCATGGGGGTGTAGGGCACGAGGAAGATGTTCATGGCCACCTTCGGCACGTTGGAGCCGGGCGGGAATCATATCAGGATGGGCCGGCTGGGGTATGCTCTCCCTCCAAGCCACCTCGCGCTATGCTGCCGGAAACCCTGCGGAGACGAACATGCAGCAAGACCTGGTCCTGTACCTGCGCTTGACCCCGGAGTTCGGCGGCACGCGCTTCGGCTTCTTCGAAGGTATCGAAGTGGTGTTGGGCTCCGACGGCTCGCGCTGCGACATCACCCTGCCACAGAGCCTGGGCGTGCTCCCCATTCACGTTCGCGTGATGCGCCAGGCCGACAACTCGATGATCCTGGCGCCCGCCGAGCGCACCGCCACGGTCTTCCTGTGGAAACAGAACGCGCGCACACCGGTCCACGTCGACACCCCCACCGCGGTACGAGCGGGCGACAGCTTCGCACTGGTCACCGAAAACGGCCCCCGCTTCGTCATCGAGCTGGACGACCTACCCGCGGAGGTCAAGGAAGCGCGGGACAAGAAGCCCAGCATCCGCGACAAGCGCCTCACCGGCGGTGCGATGGCCAAGGAGGCCAAGCGCCAGGCCTTCACCCAGGTGCTGGTCACAGGCCCCGGTCAGTTCATCCAGCGCGCCTGGACCTTCATCAAGTCCGGTGCGATCTTCCAGCCCCGCTACATCTTCCTCGCGATCACCATGGCGGCTGGGTACGTCTGGGCCGGGGGCATGACCTGCAAGGGCAAGAAGACCGCCAAGCTGCTCGAGTCCGAGTCGGTGAAGCTCGACAACTGCGAGAAGACCCTGGGCTTCGCCGATGGCCGCGGCGAGGACACCTCGTGGACATTCGCCGAGCTGGTGGCCGAGGTGCTGCGAGAGCCTGGCGGCGTCGGCATGGCCCTCGAGGAGGACACCAAGCTCCGCGACGCGGTCTGGGATCAGGCCAAGATCATCCTCACCCAGACCAAGCAGTACACCTGGCTCATCGAGTCCCGAGGGGCGAAGGCCAACGAGTTCGCCGACTTCCGCGAGCGACTGCTGGCCGAGGAGGACCTGGACGCCGAGCTGGTCAAGGTGCTGCCCTACATCGCGGCCGACCCCAGCCGGCACTCCAACGAG